>JAHZIZ010000087.1 GCA_022601215.1 Bacteroidota bacterium | reverse complement strand
TCCTCATACTGATTGTTACCTTTATAAATTTCATTTTTTTGTCCAACTTTAATATTTTGGAAATGCCACTTCTTACACGAAACTTTGTTTTTGTGCTAATCATGGTATATCTGGTGGTTGGTGTGGTTAGTTTTGTGCGCATATTGAGATACCATTATTATACAGCTCAGTTAAATAAAGAATTAGAAAATAAATTACTAGAGGGAAAATTATTGTTAAAGCAAAAAGAATTGCACTACTTGAAACAGCAAATACATCCTCATTTTTTATTTAATACTTTGAACACGGTATATGGATTTGCATTAAAAGAGTCCAAAGAAACTCCAGAACTCATATTGAAGCTTTCTAATTTATTAGATTATATTTTAAATCAAATAGATAAGCCTACGGTTGCTCTATCTGAAGAATTAAAGTACATAGACTCCTACATCGGATTAGAGCAAGTGCGTTTTCAAGATACCTTAAAAGTTAGTTTTAAAAAGGATATCAGTTATGAGGTTCAGGTTCCACCTATGTTGTTTATGGCATTTGTAGAAAATGCTTTTAAACACGGTTCGGAAATAAATGGACTATTAGACGTGGAAATAAAGTTAGTTGTTTCGAATACTACCTTAACCTTTGATGTGAAAAATACGGTGGATGCTCAAAAGGATGAAACTAAAAGTCATGGATTAGGGATTCAAAATAGTAAGAAGAGATTGGATGCCTTGTATTCTGATAGATATAATCTCTCTGTATCCGAGAATGACAGTTGGTATCGTGTGAAACTAGTTATTAATTTTGATAAGGACGCAAATGTATAATGCAATTATAATTGACGATGAGCCTACAGCTCGCGATATTTTGGAGCGACATCTATCTAAAATAGATATGGTTACCGTTGTTGCAAGTTGTAAAAATGCAATGGAAGGATTTTCTGTGCTTAATACAGAGTCCGTGGATCTTATATTCTTGGATATTAACATGCCAGAAGTAACTGGTATTATGTTTGCGAATGCAGTAAAAAACAAAACCTCTGTTATTTTTACTACCGCCTATAGAGAATATGCGGTGGAAGGTTTTGAGTTGGAGGCTGTGGACTATCTCATGAAACCAATTTCGCTAGAACGTCTCATGAAAGCCGTACATAAATTTTTGGAGCTAAAGGATACGCAAAATCATTCAACTCAATCGAGTCCACATGATTTTACCTTTTTTAGATGTGAGAGAAAGATGATTAAAGTAAATTTTGATTCTATTTTGTATATAGAAAGTTGTGGGGATTATATAAAAGTTCATACCAAGAATGACGTTTTGATCACTAGAGAAACCATGCATAGTGTGGTTGAAAAGTTGCCTAAAGAAGGCTTCATACGGACTCATAGGTCGTTTGCGATTTCGGTTTCTAAAATGGATAGTTATACCAACGAGCATATAAATATCTTGCGAACAGCCATTCCCGTAAGTCGTAGTTATCGCGAGGAAGTTATGAAGGTGTTAAGAGCAATGGAGTGAGCGGGCTAAGTGGCAACATTGAATGATCTCGGTGCGCAAGTAATAGTCTATCGGTATGCTTTTTGGGATTGGTATTGCATATCCAGAATTGTGGTAAGGAATACAATGTCACGTCCTGCCATCTTTAAGTTTGTTTCGTGTTTGTTAGTTAGGTTTTTGTGCTTTGTAGTGCTCGCCAAGCAACGTAGTTTTCATAATCTGTCTTTATGAGATTCATAGCCATAGCTAACACTCCAGCATCATCTAAATATCCAAATCCTACCAAAAAATCGGGGATAATATCAAAAGGATTTAGGACGTAGAGTAACACTAAAATGATACTGGCAATGGTACTCCATGGTACTTCTCTATAGGTGCCGTTTTTGTAATCCTTTAGCATTTGAAATATTGTTTTCCCAAAGTTTAAATATTTTTTTAAGGGAGCCTTTTTTTGAAATTTTCGATGAATTTTATCTTCATTTTCAAAAACAATTTCGACATCCTTTTCCTCTATATAAGTGATTTCTTCGTTAAACGATGCTTCGTCCACCTTTTTCAAATCTGCCTTTTTACGTTTTCTGAATGCCATTTTTATTCTGTTTCATTCGTTCCTGAAACTGTTTTAATAGTATCCGTAGGAGGTACAGGGATTAACTCTTCGGAAGGGTCTTTCTTATGGTATTCGTTTCTATATATATGTAGTAATACTAAAAACAAGCTAATTAATAATGGTCCGAAAATAAGCCCTATAAATCCGAATAAGGGGACTCCAACAATCACTCCAATTAACGTAATAAGTGGGTGCACGTTGTCCAATTTTTTCATAACATATAAACGTATGATGTTGTCTGCAGATCCAACAACTACTAACCCATATATGAGTATTCCCCAGGCTTGAAAACTGTGTCCACTTGATATTTCTAGGATGAAGACAGGGATAATACCAAGTAAGGTGCCAATAAATGGGATCATGGATCCTATGGTGACAATAACAAACCAAAAAAATGGATCTTCAATCCCAAAAATTAAAAAGCCAATGAGCGCAACTACACCTTGAACAATGGCAACCAAAGGAATTCCGAGAGCATTGGATCGAACCATGGCTAAGATTTCTTTACCAATGACCTTTAAATTTTGTTTACTCACAGGGACGTAACCTCCCACGGAGTTTTGTATCATGCGACGGTCTGTGAAGAGATAGAACAAAATAAAATACATGAGTCCAATGGCAATAAAAACGTTAAAAGTACTACCGGCAAAGCTCTGCAGATTATTGGATAACCACGAGGAAATGGCACCCACATCTATTTGAGAAGCGATGTCGTAACCATATTCTTGTTTCCAGGTGGCTACTTGAGTTTTTATTACGGTCATTACCCTTTCCGAATTCTGAACTGCATTTCCAATTTTATTTCCCAATAGCATTATGAGTCCGGAGACAGGTAGTAAAATCCCAACAAATGAGGCGACGCATAACAATCCAGCAGCTACATTAGGATTCCATCCTTTTCTTACTAGGGCAATCATCCAACCTCTAAGCAGAACATAGAGGGTAATGGCTCCCAAAACCCCTGAAAAATAAGGAAGCATTTCTCTGAAAATAAGGCCTCCCATTATGAGGATAATAATGAGGATGAAAATTTGTCGAATGATATTTTGCGGTATGGTTTTCATAGTTAGGTTGCGAATAATTGATCGATATGTTTAAATGCTTTAAATTCCAAGGCATTGCCTGAGGGATCATTAAAAAACATTGTGGCTTGTTCCCCTACCTGGCCTTCAAATCGTATATAGGGCTCAATAATGAAGGAAATGTTACGTTTTTTTAGCTTGGAAGAAAGTTTCCAGAAGTCATCTAAGGAAAGTACAACACCAAAATGAGGCACAGGAACATTTTTTCCATCTACAGGATTACTGTTTTTTTCTTCAAGAGAATTTTCTTTGTAATGTATGACCAATTGATGTCCAAAAAAATTGAAGTCTACCCAGTGATTGCTACTTCTTCCTTCTTCGCAACCTAAAGTGTCTTTGTAGAATTTTCGATTGATCTCAATGTCATTAACAGGAATGGCGAGATGAAAGGGTCTTGTGTTATTCATGTCGTGGAGTTTGAATCGAAGGTACAGATTTATTCCCATAAAAAAAGCCCTCCATTAGGAAGGCTTCTATAACTCTTTTGCAATTTACTCTGCTTTCTCTTCCTTCTCTTTTTCAGGCGCATCCCACCCTATCATGAAGTATTTAAATTTCGCTGCGTCGGGAATTTGGGTGGCTTCAATCTTAGCATTGAGATTGTAGCGGACATTTTCTGGAAGTTCTTTCTTGTCAATAGTAACGTAGATGTCGCTATCAATTAAGAAAACAACAACGGCGTTGATCGTTGTTTCAATAGTAGCAATCCCGTAATTTGCTTTCAATTCTCCAAAGGTGCTATTTACTGTGAGACCTTTTTCGGAATGATAACGTTTGTCAAAGATTTGAATGTTTGTGATCGTTGAGGTTGGATCGGTTTCGTTATCTGGTGAAAGGAGTAGTAATTTAGTTCCATTTTTTTCATAAACCTCTACTTCGCCTTGTGTTCCCAAAGCATTTTCTATGGAGCTTAATGGTACAATGGAGTCCAAGGCAAAAATTGAATCCACTTGTTTCATTTGAATCTCCTTCGTTAAATGTCCTAAGTTCCCGTTGGTAATTAAGAACGGATCTTTTTCTTCTGCGCAACTGGCTAATAAAATAGTGATTACACTTGCGATTAGTAGGGTCTTTTTCATCTGTTGTTTTATAGTTTGGTTCGTTTATTTTATCATTTTGGTAAGAATGCCAAGTACGCTTCTAATGACTGTAGGGCTTGTCAATACTTTTTCAAGAGCACTACGTGATGATCTTCTCCTTCCAGAAGAACTTCTTCTGGATGAACTACTTCTTTTAGCAGCTTGCTTTTCTTTCTCGGCTTTTTCCTTAGCTTCTTTGGCGTTGGCTGTTTCTATTTTTTTGTTGA
>JAHZIZ010000086.1 GCA_022601215.1 Bacteroidota bacterium | reverse complement strand
TTGATTACTGAAATAATCTTATATAAAAAGTAAAGCGGCCCGGTAAATAGGTTCAATTGATGGCCTGTAGTAATTGTAAAAGTGTCCTTCGAACTTAACGCATCAATATTATTTTGAGTCGCCTCGGAAATTGACATTCCCATGTACTGCTCATTTAGTTGCTTTACTAGCACAGAGCGCATACTATTCGAAAACGAAGCTCCCTTTTCAGAAAGCTGTGCTTTAAAATTTTCAATGCTAGGAAATTGGTGATAAAAAGACTCAGTAGTCTTCTCCCTTGCGAGATAATCACACATCAATTTCGAAAAATAGCCGGTATCTGAATACGGAAAGCGCTTTGTTGGCATAGTTGTTTGTCGCAAATAATCTCAAAAATAACTCATAAAAAAGAATTATGAATTTAGAATTTCAGAATTTGGGAAAAATTTAGAATTTACCTTGTGCTAATTTCTGTTACTTTAGCATTCTATTTATATGATTATGACACGAATTATTTATATTCTTTTCTTTCTTTTTTCAATAACTTCTATGGCCCAACTTCAATCTCCAGCCGAATTTCTCGGTTATAAGATTGGAACCGAATTCTCACGTCATGCTGATGTAATCAACTACTTTGAACATGTCGCTCAAAATAGTAGTTCCATGACTTTTCATAGCTATGGAAAAACCAATGAACGTAGACCTCTCACTTACGCCATTGTATCATCGCCGGATAACATTGCAAATATTGAAAATATTAGAAAGGACAATCTTAAAAACATTGGTTTAGAAAATGGAAATTCTAGCCCTCAGACGGCTATCGTTTGGCTTAGTTATAACGTGCATGGAAATGAAGCTTCGTCTACGGAAGCTGCCATGGTCACATTATATAAGTTGATAACCGAGAAGCAAGCTTGGTTAAAAAACACAGTGGTAATTATTGATCCTTGTATCAATCCAGACGGGCGTGATCGGTATGTAAACTGGTACAATCAGGTAAAGGCAACCCCTTATGACACTAAACAACTGGCCACTGAGCATAATGAACCGTGGCCAGGTGGGCGTCCTAATCATTATCTTTTCGATCTCAACCGTGATTGGGCCTGGGCCACACAAGTGGAGAGTCAGCATCGTTTAAAAGTGTACAATCAATGGATGCCTCACATCCATGTAGACTTCCATGAACAAGGCATCAATGAACCTTACTATTTCGCACCAGCAGCAGAGCCATTTCATGAAGTGATAAGTAACTGGCAGCGAGATTTTCAAACACAGATTGGAAAAAATCACGCTCGCCATTTTGATAGTGAAGGATGGTTATTTTTTACACGAGAAAGGTTTGATTTACTGTACCCGAGTTACGGCGACACTTACCCAACATTCATGGGAGCCATTGGAATGACGTACGAACAAGCTGGACATGGGCGCGCGGGATTAGGTATTGATACCGACGAAGGTTTTGAACTAACCCTTATAGATAGAGTAGCACACCACACAACCACTGGCTTATCCACTGTTGAAATTTCTGCTCAAAATGCTGCAAAATTAAACACTGAGTTTAAAAAATTCTTTCAAAATGGAAACTTAACATACAAGAGCTATGTTCTAAATGGAAATCCAGACAAGATAAAAGCATTGACTCAACTACTAGATAAACACAAAATACAGTATGGTTTTTCCAAAGGAGGAAAAGTAACTGGTCACAACTACACCACCAATACACAGGGAAGCATGGACAGCTATGGCGCCCTCGTAGTGAGTACTCAGCAACCCAAAGGAAAAATGGTAAAAGCTTTGTTTGAGCAAGATGCGAAACTAAGTGATCCACTTACTTATGACATAACAGCCTGGAGTATTCCATATGCATATGGCTTAGATTGTATCGCTAGTACAACTAACATATCAGCAGGCAAGGACTTCCCCAACGTGGTACCTGCGAAAAATAATGAACAACCCAATGCAGCAGGATATATTCTAAACTGGAATAGTATAAAAGACGCCACCTTCCTCACGGATCTTCTTAAAAATAATATAAAAGTGCGTTTTTCCGAAAAGGATCTCAGCTTCAAGGGAACAAAGTTTAACAAAGGAAGTTTAATTATCACCAAAAGCGATAATCGAAAAAACAAACAATGGTCAGCTACCCTTGTATCAATAGCAAACAAACATCAGCGAAGCCTCTACGCCAGCAATACTAGCTTCAGTGATAACGGAACCGATTTTGGGTCCCCTGATGTGAAACTGATCAGTAAAAACAGGATCGCCATACTTAAAGGGGATGGTGTTTCTTCATTGAGCTATGGAGCAACTTGGCATTTTATGGAAACGCAATTAAAATACCCTGTTACCTCTATCGACACAGATGACTTTAGCTCTAGATCTCTGCAGAATTTTGATGTGTTGATTCTACCTAGTGGATGGTATAGCCGTGTAATAAATGAGAGCACTATGGACGGTTTAAAATCTTGGATTCGCAGCGGTGGAAAAATAATTGCCATAGGTGCTGCTGTAGGTGCTTTTAATGAAAAAGACGGATTTGATTTAAATCGTCAAACTACAGAAGAGGAAGAAGAAGAAGAAGAAGAGAACAAAGGAAACCTTATCCCTTATGATCAAAGAGAACGAGAAAGCGTAAAAAACTTTATTACGGGAAGTATTTATAAATTGACAATAGATAATTCACATCCTATGGCTTTTGGTTATGACAAGGACTACTATAGTTTAAAATTAGGAAGCTCTTCCTATAAATTTCTTGAAAACGGTTACAATGTTGGATATATTGAAAATGACGCAGTAAGTGTTTCTGGGTTTTCTGGAGAAGATGCTAAAGCCAAATTAAAAAACTCAATGATTTTTGCCGAGACAAGGATGGGAAGCGGGAGTGTCGTTTACTTAGTAGATGATGTTTTATTTCGAGGTTTTTGGGAAAACGGGAAATTGTTTTTTGCGAATAGTTTATTCTTCGTGAATAGCAATGTAGTCCGATTGTAATACAGAAATAGCACATCAAACTCAGGCCTACCACTCCATGGTAATTGAGCAATTCAATTTTATTTAAAACAAAAGGAGTGAGTGTCGAAACCCTGAAAAAAGATGTGAGTAATCCTACTTTTTCAGGGTTTTAGTCAATTTATACATGGATTGATTATAGAAAGTAGAAGATCCAATACTCAGAATAAAACTAGAGCATCGACACATTCTACATTCAATCTTTATCTACATTGTCCAAAGATGCCAATTGTCTTGCAATGGCTTCTCTAATTGCGCGTAGGTAACTATCCTTCTTTTCATCAGAAGATGGGTTCCCCAGCACATTGTTTTCTTCTTTCATAAGTTCTTTATACTAAAATGTTATGAGGAATAACTGCGTCAAATATAAACGACATACTAATGAAAGAAAATACGTACAAACCCGTATTTTAATCTTCTAGGTCTTTAAGAAGGTTTCCAGCACTATTTGTAATCTTTTTATACCATCCATAGCCCCATCTTCCCATAAAAAACACAAAAAGGGTTCCGAAAGTAATCGCCCCCCAAACTGAAGGAGCTATCTGGTTTTGAAAAAAATCGCTACCATTGAGAATCTTATCTGCTACCGGAATTGTAACAAACATCATGACAAAACTCGCTACCA
>JAHZIZ010000085.1 GCA_022601215.1 Bacteroidota bacterium | reverse complement strand
GCAAATAAACCCGCTGCTGCCGTATACCCTACCTGTCTCATTCCTCCACCCAACAATTTTCTAACACGAATGGCATGCTCCATAGCTTCCTTTGTTCCCAACAAAACGGTTCCCATGGGAGCCCCTAAACCTTTACTTAGGCAAATAGAAATGGTATCGAATATCGCTCCATAACGTGTAGGGTCTTCATTTTTAGCCACCAGCGCATTCATAATACGCGCACCATCCATATGGTATTTTAACCCATGAATATCGCATACTTTTTTAATACGTTCTAACGCTTCAAAATCGTAACAGGCTCCTCCTCCTTTATTGGTGGTGTTTTCTACACAAACTAAACTAGTGAGTGGGCTGTGGTAAAAATCGGGAGGGTTAATCGCCTCTTCCACTTGATTTGCTGTTATAAGTCCGCGCTCTCCAGGAAGCAATTTACAGGAGACACCACTATTAAAAGAAACTCCACCACCTTCATAGTTATACACATGCGCCCATTCGTGACAAATAAGTTGTTCACCTGGCTGGGTGTGTAATTTTATCGCTGCCTGATTGGCCATGGTTCCCGTTGGGAAATACAAACCCTGTTCCATGCCAAATAAATTGGCTAGCCGCTCTTCCAGGTCATTTACCGTTGGATCCTCTTTATAGACATCATCTCCCACTGGCGCCTTCGCCATAAACTCCAACATAGCCGGAGTGGGTTTGGTAACAGTATCACTGCGTAAATCTATCTTCATTTAGTTGTGGTTTAAGGAAGTGCATTGAAAACTACCAATAGGACTTCCATCTGGTAATTTGGGGGACGAAGTTACTTTAAATTCTTTAGGGTCTTCTCTAAACGAATTAATATTTCTGAGGAGTTCTTCGGAAAAAGAGCCGTCTTGTTTTTTAAGTTTTTTCGAGATCAGATCTATACTGGCCTGGACTTCTCCTCGCACTTGTGCCAAGGCATTCTTATCGATTGCTAATTTCATTAAATGTTCCAACGTTCTTTGCTGAATAGTTCGTTGTACCTCTTTATGGTAGGCTGTATCCCCTTCCGAAGAAAATGTAACTCCCACCAACTGCGCTAAAACGGTTTTTAAACTCAGATTAGAAGGGTCTAACGCATATTGTTGTACCAAACGATTCGCCCGTTGCGGATGTAACAATAGTTGCAAGGTCATATCGCTAGAAGTCGCTGCCGCTCCTAAGGCATCGAACGCCACTCCCATGTCACTTTTAAAAGACTCCCGACTCCTATTATATCCATACGCTCGCGGTGGAAAAAGTGATACTTTATCCTGCGGAATGGCTAACTCGTTTACTTTTAGGGTTTGTAGCACGGCGTTTAAGGCTAGCTGCTGACTCGCCTTGGGCACGTAACTTGGCGACTTCCCATTATACCCTTTTACAAGATAGTCATACTCCATCCCTCCTATGCTTTTTACGGCCGCTTCCGTTTGATATCTATGGTAAAAATACAAGGGTACGAAGACGTCCTCCAGGACGGAATACGGTTCTCCCGTTCTAATATTGTCCTTAGAGAAATTGGCTATGGCCTGTTTTCGCAGTGTCAATACATCTATTAATTCCTCTGCTGCCGTTTCTCCATTATCCCAGAGATGGGCTTTGGCATGAGCCCCTCCTTGCGGTCTGGCATCACTATCGGTGATATATCGTAATCCCTGTGCAAAGGCACCTTCTAAAATTGCATTGAGGTGTGTTTGTTCATTTACGCCATTTGGGATGTCGCTGTAGCTATACGCGACGGTTATTTTATCCCAGTCACCAATCCCAATAGCATAGGCATTGGTAACATCTATTTGTCCATTAGACATGGATAGTGATGGATGCGGATAATCCATGACACTGGATTTATTATTTGTACTGGCGGCGAAGTTATGGGCAAACCCTAAGGTATGTCCTACTTCATGAGCCGATAACTGTCTAATTCTAGCCAAGGCCATATTGAGCATTTGCTGGTGATTGTCATCGCGTTGGGCAAAAGGCTTGTTCATCAATGCTTGGGCAATCATAAAATCCTGACGAATTCGCAGGCTACCCAAACTTACATGCCCTTTGATGATTTCTCCGGTTCTAGGGTCAATCACACTGCCTCCGTAGCTCCATCCTCTTGTAGAACGATGCACCCACTGAATTACATTATAACGCACATCCATAGGGTCTGCATCGGCAGGCAAAAGTTTTACTTGAAAAGCGTCCTTATAGCCAATGGCCTCATACGCCTGATTCCACCAACTAGCGCCTTCTAACAATGCTGAGCGCACAGGTTCTGGTGTGCCCGGATCTAAATAGTAGATAATCGGTTCTTTGGCTTCACTTACGCTCGCTAATGGGTCTTTTTTCTCTAGACGATGTCTCGTCACAAACCGTTTTTTGATAGGTTCCCAAATAGGGGTGCTATAATCCATATAATGGATTGAAAACGAGCCTGAACGCGTATCGAATGCTCTCGGTTGATATCCTGCATCGGGTAATTGCACAAAACTATAATGCTGAATGACAGAAACCGATTTGGCATCTGGCGCTACAGAGTATAGTTTTCTTCCAGTAGGTGTCCCGGTAAAGGTGAGCAATGCCTCTAATTCGGCATTTTTAGGAAACGCTTTAGTTCGTTCCATCCATAATGAAGATCTGGATGTATCCAACTTATAAGCTCCCTCCTTGTTTCGTTTTAAACTGCGGGCGACTCCATGTGCATCCTCCATGAGAAATGGGGACAGGTCTATGACATAGGTTGTTCCTTTGGTTTGTTGAATCTCGAATCCATACAGGACCGATTTGGCAAAGGCTTCGGTAATGGATTTTTTCTCTAAGCTATTTTCGGTGTTTGCACGGAATTTTAGATTGGGCTGCATAAGGAGTAGTTTGTTCCCACTCTTTATGAATTTTACCACGGCTTGGTCTCCAAGCTGCCCCCGATCTAGTCCTATATCATTAGAACCAAGTCCTGTTCTGAGCGAATGCACAAAAAGAAATTCTTGATCTAGTTTTTCTGAAGGAACCTCCAGGTAGATTTTGCCGTCGGATTCGGCATAATGAAAATTAAAAAATCCTGAATAGGATTGTAATTGTTTTGTTCCGTCGAGGATTTGCGCAGATGCTACCGTTCCACAAATCAATAGCAACCACAGCAGGGCATATTTTATCATAAGCGTTATTTTTGTGGGGAAAGGTTTAAATCTACTAAAATATCTGGAAAATAGTTTCGGCTTGCGGTTTTAAATTCTAATTTTACCTTTTCGGATTACTAATAAATAAAATCTACACCGATTTTTCGGTTCCCATTTATGATAACAACTGATCACTTAAAAGATCTCAGAAATCGCCTGGATGCGTTAAGGAGGTATCTTTGACGTTGCTGGCAAGCGTATAGAAATAACCAACGACGAAGAGAAGACCTTCGATCCAAATTTTTGGAACAATCCACAAGAAGCCGAAGCGTTTATGAAGCAACTTCGGAACAAAAAAAAGTGGGTAACGGACTACGAGCAAGGAATCGCCTTGACCGATGATGCTGAAATCCTATTGGAATTTTTTAAAGAAGGTGAAGGTGAGGCCGAACAAGTTGAGGCTCGCTTTCAGGAAGCATTAGACACTATAGAAGCATTAGAGTTTAGAAATATGCTTAGTGAGGAAGGTGATGATCTTTCGGCCGTATTACAAATTACTGCGGGTGCCGGAGGTACAGAAAGTTGCGACTGGGCAGAAATGCTTATGCGCATGTACTTGATGTGGGCAGAAAAGCAAGGATTCAAAATCAAAGAGCTCAATTTTCAGTCTGGTGATGTAGCGGGTATAAAAACCGTGACCTTAGAAATTGAGGGAGACTTTGCATTTGGCTGGCTAAAGGGTGAAAACGGGGTCCACCGACTGGTTCGCATCTCCCCTTTCGACAGTAATGCAAAGCGGCATACTAGTTTTGCCAGTGTGTATGTGTATCCATTGGCCGATGATTCGATTGAAATTGACATTAATCCGGCCGATATCTCTTGGGACTTTGCACGTAGTAGTGGTGCTGGGGGGCAAAATGTGAACAAGGTAGAAACCAAGGCCATTTTAACCCACCATCCTAGTGGTATTGTGATTCATAATAGTGAAACCCGTTCCCAATTGGAAAATCGTGAAAAGGCGATGCAGATGTTGAAATCGCAACTGTATGAGATTGAATTGCGTAAGCAGCAAGAGAAGCGTGCTCAGATTGAAGGAAATAAAATGGCCATTGAGTGGGGTTCTCAAATTAGGAATTATGTCTTACACCCCTATAAATTGATTAAGGATGTGCGCACGGCTCACGAGACAGGAAATACAGATGCGGTGTTAAATGGTGATTTGGACGGCTTTTTAAAAGCCTTTCTCATGATGATGGGGCAAGGTGAGGTTAGTGATGAGTTGTAAAAATATTGTAGTTTTATGCCATCTCCCCAGTAAATGAATCAATTTCATTTACTATGCACAAAAATCTTTATCCTTTTGAGCGTTGGATGCGAGCGCAACGACTTTCGGAAAATACTATTAAGACATATCTAGATTTGGTATCCAAATTTTTAGGATACTTGGATCGTCATAGCGTCACGGACATCACTCCTAAATGGGTCTCGCGGTTTAATTATGATTTCATTGTAGCCCAGGATTATTCTATTTCGTATCAGAATCAATGTATTAGTGCCATTAAAAAGTACGTTCAATTTAGAGGTGTCTTATTATCATTGGATGCATTACAGCGACCTAGAAAGCCACAGAAATTACCTTGTGTACTTTCGGTTGATGAACTTAGTCTGCTTTTAGATTGCACTCAAAACTTAAAGCATAAAGCTTTATTATCATTACTGTATTCGGCTGGATTAAGAATTGGTGAAGCTTTGCGACTTCTTCCAACGGATATTGACAGTAAAAGAATGTTGATTTTTGTACGAGATGCAAAAGGCAAAAAAGATCGATATACCTTACTCTCGGAGCGATTTTTAGTGTTGTTGCGTGGTTATTACAAAGCCTATAGACCGAAACATTATTTATTTGAAGGGCAACAAGGAGTGGCCTATAGTGCTACCAGTGCTAGAAAAATATTACTAAAAAGTAAAGCGAGGGCCGGTATTAGGAAGCCGATTGTTTTGCACACTTTGCGTCACAGTTTTGCGACCCATTTACTAGAAAGTGGCACGGACATACGATACATTCAAGAATTGTTAGGGCATTCTAGTCCAAAAACGACTATGATTTACACCCATGTAAGCAGCAAGAGCTTGCAAAAAATTAAAAACCCTTTTGACAGTCTCTAGAAATAAAAAGTATCATTGTGACGCATTATTTTTGATTTTGACAGGATACAAGTGTAAATTGTACTGATATAAACAAGTTGGCAATAATATGAAAGAAACTCTAAAAAAATATTCATTTATAATAGTTTTCCTAGTAATTATATTTTCCATTGAATATTATTTTTCACCAAAACAATTTGAATTTTATACTCGCCAGGATATTGATAAACTGAAAGACTCTAATTTCTATTTGACGATTCTATTGGAAATTTTCTTTTTAGGAATACTTTTTTT
>JAHZIZ010000084.1 GCA_022601215.1 Bacteroidota bacterium | reverse complement strand
TTGCGTCGCTCCATTTTTTAAGTATTTCACGCAAGCTCCGCTCTACTTCGTGAAAACTTACTGTATCTACATCATCGTCACTAGCCTCAATAACTTCAAACTCCGCATCCAATGGAAGAGTTTCTAATCCACTATCAATAAAGGTAACCCAATAAAATCGACTATCCACATTGGTAACCACTCCTTTTCCGAACTCCGAATGATTGATTCGAGAACCTATTCCTAATAATTTTTTCATTTTTATTTTTTTCTGAAATGTAAAAATAAGTGTTTTATGGAGTTGATAAAAGATTTATTTTAAGTGCATATTTCCGTATCTTCGTGCTCTTAAACACGAATAGAGATGAGCTTACAAGCACAGATAATGGATGCCATGAAAACGGCAATGAAAGCGAAAGATGCCCAAGCATTACAAGCTTTGAGATCTGTTAAATCGGCAATTTTACTAGCGCAAACCGAAAGCGGTGCCAAGGAAGAATTGACCGAGGAAGCGGAGTTAAAATTATTACAGAAATTGGTAAAACAACGTAAGGATAGTGCTGTGATTTTTAGCGAACAAGGACGTGATGACTTAGCATCTCCTGAGTTAGCGGAAGCCGAAGTTATCGCTCAATTTTTACCTGAGCAAATGAGTGAAGAGGAAATTAAAAAAGTGATTGAAGCTATTGTAGCTCAAACCGGAGCTTCTTCTATGAAAGATATGGGAAAAGTAATGGGAATGGCTAACGGTCAATTGACCGGTAAGGCAGATGGAAAAACCATTTCTACTATTGTCAAAACTCTTTTATCCTAAATAAATAACGGCCGCGTGGCGCAACTGAATAGCGCATCAGATTTCGGCTCTGAGGGTTGGGGGTTTGAATCCCTCCGCGGTCACGAATGAATCACAAAAAGATTCGATTACGAGCGGGCTCCAATAAAGGGAGCTCGCTTCTTTTTTGGAGGTATGCGAAGTAATTGTTTTTGTGATTCTCAACGCGGAGCGTTGAGGGATGCTGAACAAAGTGAAGCAATCCTCAATTAAAAACATGTTATTGAGCACGTCGGGTTCAAACGCCAAGCGCCAATTGGGCTGTCTCATGATAAACCTAGAGAAACAGTACGTCTTCCTTTTGAAGGATGAGCGCCATTAGAATACCATAAATAGCCACAAAAAAAGACCTCTCAAAACAATTCGAGAGGTCTTTCTATGGACTAGCTCAATGGCAGAAAGGCTAGTCTACATTATCGTGCAAAAATGAATTATTACTTCTTAAATCAATATCATCATCGTCGGTATTGATCGATGTTCTAGAAAGGCTAGGATCAGTATCTGCATCGTCTAATTCAATCCCTGCTCTTTTATAAGCTGGTTGCTTTTCTATATCATCAATTTTAGAGGCACTATTTCTAAATTTATAATTAAAATCTTTCATTTTCTTCTTTCGCTCTTCCGTTCTATCCCGTAATAATTTAGATATCGGAGAATTTAAAGGATCTGCATCTTCTTCAATTACCTCTTCAGGAGTATCCACAGTCTTTGTCTCAAAAACAAGTTCTTCCTCTACAACAGCCTCTTCTGGCTTGGCATTGAGTAATTCATCTTCTTTCTCTTGGTAATCATCCAGACTATAACGTTTCACGCCTTCTTCAGTCACTTCAGTGACCGGCACCACTTCAATGGCATCTTTTACTTCGATATCTTCAAGATTTCGAATAAGCAGCTCTGGCTCTTCCTCCTCCAATTGATGTTCAGGAACTATTTTAGGTGTTTCCGAAACATTCACTGGCAGGTCGAACATCAGCATTTGATCTTCTATCTCAAGAGATTCTTTAGTAGATTCTTTGGTTAGATTCACCTCTTCAATGGATTCTTCAACCACATCCTTTTTAGCTTCCACAATCACAAAATCATTTACGTCAATTTCGTTGATTTGTACTTGCTTAAATTCAGCTAAATAGTGTATATCGAGCAATGTCGACTCTACTTCTATATTTTTTATCAGTTCTGAAGTTGACACATACCCCTCAAATGGCAATTCTGATGTTTCTGCTGGAGTAATTGGAGTGCTCTTTTTTACAATAGGAGGTTCTGGCACTACTTCAGCTTCCTCAAAAAGAGTATGCCTAATCACAGGCTCTTCTTTTTTCGGACTCACAGGAACCTCAATTACAACATTGGACATTAAATCCTGTTCAGCTTTTTGTTCTGGTTCTAGGGTATGAATTATTTTCTTAGCCTCAGTATTAACTATTTCATCTTGCTGTTCGGCATTAAACCCAGTAGCAATCACAGTAATGGAAATAGCGCCCTCAAGAGCTTCATCTTCACCAACCCCCATAATGATATTCGCACTATGACCCGCTTCTGTCTGAATATGATCACTAATTTCTCCAATCTCATCAATGGTGATTTCTTCGGTTCCCGAAACGATAAGTAGCAGTACATTTTTAGCTCCCTTAATTTTATTGTCATTCAATAATGGAGAATCTAGTGCTTTAGAAATGGCCTCTTGTGCTCGATTTGCACCGCTTGCACTAGAACTTCCCATAATGGCAGTTCCACTATTTGCTAATACCGTCTTAGCATCTCTAAGGTCAATATTTTGAGTATAATGATGGGTAATTACTTCAGCAATACCACGAGCAGCTGTGGCTAAGACTTCATCCGCTTTAGAAAACCCTGCTTTAAATCCTAAATTACCGTAAACCTCGCGTAACTTATTGTTGTTAATTACGATCAATGAATCACAATTAGATCGGAGTTTTTCTACACCTATTTGCGCTTGGTCATTTCGTATTTTTCCTTCAAACTGGAAAGGAATGGTCACAATACCTACCGTCAAAATGTCCAATTCTTTGGCCATTTTAGCAATAATTGGAGCCGCACCAGTCCCTGTTCCACCACCCATTCCCGCTGTGATAAAAATCATCTTAGTATTGGTGGATAACATATTTTTTATGTCCTCAAGGCTCTCCACTGCAGATTGTTCTCCAATTACAGGATTTGCACCAGCTCCTAATCCTTCGGTTAGAGAGACCCCTAACTGAATTTTAATCGGTACAGCGCTGTTCTCTAGTGCCTGGGCATCTGTATTGCAAATGACAAAATCTACACCCTTAATGCCCTGACTAAACATGTGGTTTATGGCATTACTTCCACCACCGCCAACGCCTATCACCTTAATGACGTTAGATTGGTTCTTGGGCAGATCGAACGCAATGTTATCAAATTCTGTGTTGCTGCTCATATAGTTTCTTTTTGCGAGGTTATCCGATATTTCTATCGGTATTACTTTATTAGTTGTTAGTTTATTTGTTGGTTTGGTTATTCGGCGTTGTCTAAAAACTCTTTAAACTTCTCTGCCCATTTATCAAAAAAGCGTTTGCGCTCCTTCGGCGTTTCATCGTCATCTATTATTGTTTGAGACTCACTTTCTCCTATTGAAGCTTCCACAGTAGCGTCAACTTCTTTATGTGCCGTTTTAGCTTGTTGCAAATTCCCAGAACGTTCTTTATTCTCAAGACTATTCATCACTAGACCTACTGCCGTAGCATACATAGGACTTGTTGTCTCACTATCACTATCTCCGGCCAAGTGCTCATTAGGATATCCAACACGAGTATCCATTCCAGTTATATATTCGACCAATTGCTTTAAATGTCTTAATTGCGAGCCACCTCCAGTTAAAACTATCCCAGCAATGAGCTTTTTTTTCTGCTCTTCATGTCCGTAGTTTTTGATCTCTAAATACACCTGTTCAATGATCTCCACCACACGTGCATGTATAATTTTGGACAGATTCTTTAAAGTGATCTCCTTTGGTTCTCTTCCACGTAAACCAGGAATAGAAACGATTTCATTGTCCTTGTTTTCACCAGGCCAAGCCGATCCAAATTTGATTTTTAATAATTCGGCTTGTTTCTCAATAATGGAACACCCTTCTTTAATGTCTTCAGTAATAACGTTTCCACCAAATGGAATCACTGCTGTATGACGAATAATTCCATCTTTAAAAATGGCCAAATCTGTTGTCCCACCACCGATATCGATTAAGGCCACACCGGCCTCTTTTTCTTCTTGACTTAACACGGCATTTGCAGAAGCCAACGGTTCCAGAGTGATTCCCGAAAGCTCCATTCCAGCACTCTTTACGCAACGTCCAATATTTCGAATGGAAGAAACCTGTCCTACCACCACATGGAAATTAGCTTCCAATCTACCGCCATACATTCCTATAGGTTCTTTAATCTCTGCCTGCCCATCTACCTTAAAATCCTGAGGTAAGACATGAATAATCTCTTCTCCCGGTAACATCACAAGCTTATGAACTTGGTTACATAAACGATCAATATCATCTTCATCGATCACCACTTCACTATCTCCTCTGGTTATGTAATCACTATGCTGAAGGCTTCTAATATGTTGTCCCGCAATTCCTACCACTACATCCTCAATCTTCATTCCTGATGAAGTTTCAGCATCCTGTATAGCTTGCTGTATTGATTGAATAGTCTGAGTTATGTTATTTACCACTCCTCTATGAACTCCGAGGCTTTTCGATTTACCAATGCCTAGAATTTCCATTTTTCCATAGTCATTTTTACGACCAATCATGGCCACAATTTTTGTGGTTCCAATGTCCAGTCCAACAGCAATCTTATTGTTTTCCATGACTTATTTTTTTGTGGCTACTACCTGATTCCCAAATTGTAAATCCACTAGGTTGTACGTTTCTAGCTTTTTATCTTTCTTCGCTTTTTGATAAAAAGATTTAAAATTTTGAAACTTTTTATCCATATTTGTTTGCTCTCCAAAGCGAACCTTAAAAGGCATTTTTCGCATTTTAAACTCCAATACTCCATTGCGTCTCTTATGGATTCCAACGACAATTCGTTTCATAAACTCGTCGTCTCGAATCTTCAACAGCAATGGGGTAAGCTCTGTAAAATTCTTTTTTGATATCCCTGAAATTAATGGCACTCGTGCCGTATAAACTTCAGAAAGTGGCATTTCCCTTCCATCTTCATCTACATAGTAATTTGGACTACCCGCTACACGTGCAATAGGGTTGCGTTGTTCTATGTTAGCTCCCAATTTTCCATCCACAGATACAAACACTTGAGCATCACTCACCATAGGGTTTTGTAATAAACGGGATTCCATCTCATTCAAAACTAAAGTTTCTTTAGTGATGCTCGTAACACTATCCTCATTTTGTATTAACAATTTATTAACCGTGTTAAGGGTAATAAATGGACTATTTTCATCGGTAAATTGGACTTCCAAGGCCACCAATTTTCTTTTACTATTTCTCTCTTGGGTAAATCCATAACAAACCCCTAACAACACAAGGACTCCCACTATTTTTATAACGCTCCACCTAGCCTTCATCTTGTATGTATTTCGTTACTTTTTCAACTTCGGCCCCAATATCTCCAGCTCCCACTAATAATTTTATTTTACACCTAGAATTTTTTACTACTTCAGGTAATGCGTGTTTTGAAATTACTTTTACGTCTTTTTTGGTTATTTTTTCACTTAGCCAATTCGACGTAACTCCGGGAATTGGTAATTCTCTAGCTGGATAAATATCCAACAAATAGATTTCGTCAAATTGACCTAAACTTTCGGCAAAACCCCTTATAAAATCTTGAGTTCTACTAAAGAGATGTGGTTGAAAAACAATTAATTTTTCATCTTGCGGATACATCTCAGATACTGCTTGATACAGTGCATTAATTTCGGTAGGATGATGAGCATAGTCATCAATCAATACCATATCATTGGATTTAATCTTATAACTAAATCGCCGTTGCACTCCTCTAAAACTAGATAAAGCCTTGGGCAGACCTGGGGTTGGGGTACCCGCTGCTATTGCCATACCCAAAGCTGTTATTGCATTATGTAAGTTATGATGACCCGGAAGAGAAAACATCAGGTCTTTTATCGTCTCATCTGGTGTTTTTAAATCGAAAACGTAGCTGCCATCTGTAACTCGTATATTTTTTGCTTGAAAATCGGCAGTTTCATCAATAGCAACACTTTGCCCATTCAAGGGCAGTCCTTTTTTATAAAATAGGACATCTTGTGAGGGCAACAAATTTGAAAACGCAACAAAAGAAGCTTCAATAGCGTTGGCGTCTTCATAAATATCCAAGTGATCTGCATCCATAGACGTTACACAAGCGATGTCCGGCGATAATTGTAAAAACGACCTATCGAATTCGTCTGCTTCCACAACTGTTATTTCAGTGCCCTTGCTGATAAAATTGGAGTTATAATTTTCTGCGATTCCTCCTAGAAATGCAGTCATAGGCATATTGCATTCTGCTAATATATGACCTAAAATAGCAGAAGTAGTTGTCTTTCCATGTGTGCCCGCCACAGCCAAACACAAGGTGTTTTTTGTTACTTCTCCCAAGAATTTAGCACGCTTCATAACTGTGAAACCTTCTTGTACAAAAAAGTTTAAAATCTCATGATTCTTAGGGATAGCAGGTGTATACACTACTATGGTATTCTCCTTATTCAATAGCGTAATATCAATTTGCCCCACTTCATCAATAAAACTAATATCTGCGCCTTCAATAATAAGTTCATTCGTGAGCTTTGTTGGGGTCTTATCATAACCATACACTTTCTTGTTTAACAACAAGGCATACCGTGCGAGTGCGCTCATTCCAATGCCGCCAATGCCCACAAAATAAATGTTATGTATGTCTTTTAACTCTTTCAAACGATTAATAATTTTTCAATTTCGTCCACTATATCTTTGGTTGCATTAGGCCTGGCTAAATTCTTTATACTCCGTGACAATCGGTTCTGCATGTCTTCATCTATTAACAATCCCTTGAAGATTGATTCAAAATCGATCATGGCATCCTTTTCATGCAAAAGAATAGCACCATTCTTTTTCGAAATCGCTAAAGCATTTTTAGTTTGATGATCTTCAGTTACATTGGGTGACGGAATAAAAATGACTGGCTTCCCAACCAAACACAATTCAGAAACAGATAGCGCGCCAGCACGAGAAATAATTATATCTGCAGCAGCATAAGCCAAGTCCATTCTATTTAAAAATGCATGCACCTGAACACCATCTATAACAACCTCTTTATAGGTTTCATAATAGTACTTACCACACTGCCATATCACCTGCACCTTCTCCTTTTCAAAGAAAGCAAGCGATTTATAAATTAATTCATTCATTTTTCTAGCTCCTAAACTTCCCCCTAATACTAACAGAGTTTTAACATCGGCTCTCAGTTTAAAAAAAATTTGAGCTTCTTGCCGTTTTGTAGCACTATCTAATAAATCCTGACGTACTGGGTTTCCGGTATGCACGATCTTTTCGGCAGGAAAAAAACGTTCCATACCTTCATAGGCAACACAAATTTTCTTTGCCTTTCCACTTAACCACTTATTTGTAATTCCTGCATGACTATTCTGCTCTTGAATTAAGCATGGAATTCCTTTACTGGAAGCAACTCTCAACAAAGGTGCACTAGCATACCCTCCAGTACCAATAGCTACATTAGGTTTGAATTTTTTTATAATGCGTCTAGAATTCACCAAACTTGAAATCAATTTAAAAGGAAACAACACGTTTTTAAAAGTTAAGCTTCGTTGCAAGCCAGAGATCCACAATCCTTTGATATCATAACCCGCCTGAGGCACCTTTTCCATTTCCATTCTATCCTTTGCGCCAACAAACAAAAATTGCGCGTTTGGGTATCGCAACTTAAGCTCATTAGCAATAGCAATAGCTGGGTAAATATGGCCGCCGGTTCCACCACCACTTACAATAAATTTATATGTCGTTTCTGTTTTCAAATAGTCTCACTTAATATGTCTAATGGATTTTCATC
>JAHZIZ010000010.1 GCA_022601215.1 Bacteroidota bacterium | reverse complement strand
TCTAAAAGTTGTACCAGCACTACTTTTTAATAAACCTTTTTCAGGGTCTGAATACAAGGCGTCAGGGTGTTGCCCTGCGGTTGTAGTCTTAGTTAAATAGTGTTGTACCCTAAAGACCGAAGTCAAAAGCGTAGGACTTGGAAAATCGCGCATACTCATACCAAAAAATGCAGATTCTGGATTATCATAATAATAGTCTCTCCATAAGTTTATATTTTGACTTCTGATATCAATATCAAAATCAGCAACTCCCCATGCATCTTCTTCGAACCATTCTGTTATCCCCATAAAATTAACTCCACGCCCTCCAATATTGAACGTTGAACGTACTCCGAGTGTTCCAGGCTCTCCATTTGGATCAACCAAGGTCCATATAAGTGAATTATGATATCTTTCAAAAACGGATCTGTTACTAGATGATGTGGTCAAAAACCTCCAGGCACATCCGCTTCCATTTGACAAACCCATATCGCTTCGGTATTACCTGATGAGCGATTTTGATTTCCAACACGAAAAAGATCCCAATACACGTTGCCTACTGGGTCAGAAGCCAAAGAACCAAATCTATTAGTCATTAAATCAGTTGCCGCATCATTTATTACTGTGGAAGCTGCTGCAATTGCATCATTCCATTGCTCTAGAGCAACGTATGTTTCTGCTAGATAATGTTGTGCAACCAAACTATGCACTCTACCATCTACCACTTCTGTAATACCCTTTAACTCATTGGCTGCATCTGAAAAATCTTGTGCCATCTGGTTTAACACATCAGTTTTAGGAGCTCTAGTGAAATCGGTCCTAGGCTCTGCAATTTCTGCAGTTATCAAAGGTACATCACCAAAATGATAGACAAGATAGCGATATGCAAAAGCCCTAAAGAATTTTGCCTCTGCAGCAATTGTTGTTTTTTCATTGTCAGTCAATTCTGAAACTTCTACCCTACTAATAATTGTATTAGCATTGGATACTATTTTGTAATAAGTGTTCCAAACATATCTAACAAATGGATGTGTTGGAGTGTATGAACGAGCATAAGATCCAAACCTATTAAAATTATTTGGATCAAACCGTCCATCTTTAAATATATCCGTACCTGTCCATTGATTCATGACATTATCTGCATTACCGTTTCCCATAGTTGCTGCTCTAAGTCTCGCATACAAATCTGTAATCGAAGATTCAAACTGTTCAAATGTCACAAAAGCTGTACCCGAAGTAAAAAAATCTTGAGGCTCTTCTTTTAAAAAGTTATCTTCATCACAAGATATCGTAAAGAACATAACTATCAATAATATTGAATATTTATATATATATGTGTGTTTCATTTTTATTTTTTTTAAGTTAAAAATTGACCTGAAGACCAGTTGTTATAGATTTCATTAACGGCCTTCCACTACTGCCCTCTAAACCAATTCCTGTTTCTGGATCCCAACCTAACCAATCAGTAAGAGTAATCAGGTTTTTACCACTTATATAAAGTTTTAATCCTTTAACACCTATGCTTTGCATCCAAGAATCAGAAGTGTCAAAATTATAGGAAAAAGAAACATCCTGTAAGCGAACAAAACTTCGTGAAAAATATTGAGACGCTGGTAATGGATTAGAAACACCAAGTCCATGAAACTGAGCATTGGGGTTTATTGGAGACCAATAATCTACACCATTTAGCATATTAAATTCAAAAGTACTACCATCTCTACCTGGGTTGTCTCTTCCGAGATAGCCATTTTTGCCTCCTTGAACACTATTTATGAAAAACTTTAAGGTAAAATTATTGTATTTCAGGGTATTTTGAATTCCAAAACTATAGGCAGGATCAGTCCTTCCTATGATTTTTCTATCGTCACTATCAATAGTTCCATCATTACTGATATCATTCAATTTATAGCTTCCGATAGTAAAAGGAGAAGGTATATTACTTTCCTCGTCAATCTGCCATATTCCTTGTATATCATAATTATATTGTGCACCAATGGACTCTCCTATGAACAAGCCACTGGAAATAAGGTCATCTTCCTTACCATCGCCATCAATGTCAAATCCTAAAAGTTCTTTAATCTCATTTTTATTGGTTGAAAAATTAAACCCTAAATCCCAACTAAACCCAGAAGGAGTAGGTTTTATAATTTGGGCATCAAGTATTATCTCCAATCCAGAATTTGCAATTTTACCAAGGTTTGTTTGAATAGCATTAAAACCTGTTACTTCAGGAAGGATTTGTTCCCAAAGAAGATTGGTAGTTTGCGAATTATAATAGTCAATGCTACCATTGATTCGATAGTCCCAGAGGGAGAAATCTAAACCAAAATTCAATCCATTTGTTGTTTCCCAAGTAAGATTAGGGTTTGCCAGTGATGTTGGTGTTTGACCATTTACCGTACTACCACCATCTCCAAATATGTATTGAGAAAAAGGAGTGGCCTGTACTATAGCAAGTGACTGAAACCTACTGGTAAGATTACCTGTAGAACCATAACTGGTTCTAAGTTTTAATCTGTCAATAAATGTTTCCTCAAAGTTAAAATCTTCCGATATTACCCAACTTAGCCCTACTGATGGAAAATAACCTATCTTTTCATTTTCTGCAAATCCACTATAACCATCCCTACGAATTGTTCCCGTTAAAAAGTACTTGTCTTTGTAATCATATGTCAACCTTCCCATTTGATAGCTAAAAGTTTCTTCATAACCATTCGAAAAAACGGATTGTACAGCTGCTTGGGGAATACTGTGATGGCCTAAATCTAGATTATCAAAACCTGTCCCCTCAACCCTAGTACGGTCAAACTCTATTTTATTCCTACCAGCTATAAGTGTTGCACCCAATGAGTGATTTCCAAAATCTTGCTTGTAGTCTAAAATATTAT
>JAHZIZ010000083.1 GCA_022601215.1 Bacteroidota bacterium | reverse complement strand
TCAACCGGATCATTTCAAGGAGAGGTTGCTGCCGGACAAAATGCTATTAGTAGTACATTAACAGAGCGCGTAAATAGCTTGGTTCGTGATATTTTCACGAATAATGATAAGAAATTTACCGTCCTGCCTACCATTAGTACCAATGCTAATACGGTAAGTCAACAAACCGAGTATCAAGTTGGGGTGGAACTATCTACTCAGATTTCGGAGCGTGTACTCATTAATGGTAAGGTGGGGGTTCCTGTTGGAAATGCAAACGAATCGAGTATTGCAGGGGATATAGAAGTACAGTGGCTAGTTAACGATGATGGAAGCCTTCGCATCAACTTTTTTAATCGTCAGGCTGACCTACAGTTTATAGGGGAAGATCAAATTTTTGAACAGGGTGCTGGAGTGTCGTATTCGGTAGATTTTGACACATTTCAAGAATTGATGCAAGAGCTGTTTAACAAAGAACTCACTTTATCCCCAGAGGATGAACTCCCCGTAGTTCCGGATGACAATAACTTTCCAGTAAATTTCAAAGCACCAGATTCTAAAGAAGAAAATGACTAAGATTAGAGCGCGGCAATCATTGATATTTCAACGTTTACATATTTCGGCAAGTTAGAGACTTCCACTGTTTCTCTTGCAGGAGCAGTTGCCTCATCAAAGTAAGTAGCATACACTTTGTTGATTGCACCAAAGTTTTCCATATCACTAATAAAAATAGAGGTCTTTAGAACATTCTTAAAAGTCATTCCTGCTTCTTCTAAAACGGCTTTCATGTTTTCCATCACCCATTTTGTTTCCGTGGTTATATCTCCAGTTTGTAATTCACCAGTTTTTGGGTCAATAGCGATTTGACCCGAGGTGTACAGCATTCCATTATAAAGCACGGCTTGATTATAAGGGCCAATCGGTGATGGGGCGTGAGTTGTATTAATTATTTTTTTCATGAATATAGTTTTAAAGTTGTCTATCGGCTTCTCGACGTTTGTCGTATTTAATATCCCCAAGAATGTTTCCGCTAATGCCAATAAAGAAATTCCATGAGGTATTTCTAGCGCCAATGGGAGTCCAGCTAAACCAGCTATACCAGCTTTCCAAATCTCGCTCAAACCTAAGTTGTGTCAAAGTGACTCCATTGTTCTTAAAGTCATAACCCGAAGATACATTTACCTTCCATCGTGGCGATAATTCTACCGATGAACTAAACATAATAGATTGAGAACTAATCTCATCCTGTCGCGTTGCATTGCTATAAGTCATAGTGTATGCAAGCCTTAAAGTCCATGGTACGTCATAACTATACCATCCCGTATCGGTATCGGTTGTTTTCTTCTTTTTCTTTGGCGGACCTATGTCTGCTGTAGTCCCAAAAAGATCATCCGGTCTACCTCCATTTCTGAAGGTGTCATCATCTACTACATCATCGTCGTTCTCTTCTTTATCTTTCTGAAAATCTTTACTCGAAAAGGAGTAATTAAAGCTAATGTTGGCACCAGTCAATCTAAATAAACTTCCTCCATTATCGATATTAAATTTGTCAATTCGTCTATTGTTATTGTTAAGGGCATATGGGTCGAGTCCACCATTGATGTTCAGTTCTAATTTTTTTACGATTGGGATTCCAGCAGAAAATCTAATGGAACTAAACTTTAAGGAGTCTGCAGAAAAACTATAACTACCTCCAAAGTTAAGGTTGTTTAATAACGAGATTTTTTTTGGTTCTGTTGCAGTCGTATCCCTATCTCGAACTTTGGCTTCTAAAGTATTACTTAAGGAATAACTCAAGCCACTGGAGTAGGTATTTCCTGGAGCACCATAAAGAGTACCCTCAAAACGAGAATACTGCACAACTTGATCTTGTACTTGAGGATCTGCAGATTGAGTTGGGATGATGTATTCATCATAAAACTGATCAAACGCTGGACTTATATTGTAGCTAACATTAGGTCGCATTGTGTGTCTAATGGCCTGAATTTTATTACCCTCATTAAAGGTGTAATCTCCGTATAAGGTAGTTCCTAAACTTGATGAAAATCCATAGGTTCTATAACTATCAAAACCTGAGACAGTATCACGAACTACCGTCTCATTCTCCACATCATAAGACTGATTAAATGTCTTGCCAGCCCAAACCTCTTGATAATTTGCGCCTACGCTCACGCTGAGATAATCCAATAATTTAAAATTGGTGCTAATTGGGATGCTGTGTCTAACGCCAATAACAGCATCATCAAACATTTCGCTTTTAAAGAATAAGGAATCTGTTGTTCGAATCCTGTTTTCGGCAGTGACATTGTATTGTAAGTTCACATTCTGTATTATTCCTTTCTTTACACCACTTTTAGGAGCAAATGGAAAAATTCTGGCAACGCTACCTTGAAAATTAGGCAACGACATGCTAATTTCTTCAGACTGGGTATTTTGCGAGTGGGTAGCAGCAGCAGTAAAACTAACCTCTGGGGTAGTTTGAAATGTTTTTGAATAGGAGACGGACGAACTTAAATTGTTAACTAATTGACTTGCATTATTGGTCTGATTAATACTTTGTTGAAGATAACGACTGCTTCCTAAGTTCACAGAAGCACTAAAACGGGAATTTGGGCTGGATTTTGGGTCCTGAGAGTGCGACCAGCGAATATTATATAATTTACTTTGGCTAAAATCTGGGAACCCTCGCTCACTTTCAATCAAATTTTCATATCGTACACTGATATTGCCTCTAAACTTATATCGTAACGCATAATCACTATCCATTCTAAGGCCGTAACTTCCATTGGTATAATAATCACCCGTTAGTGTAAGATCCAAATAATCGCCAATAGGGATGTAATACCCCCCATTTTGGAAAAAGAATCCCCGTCTGTTGGTTTCACCAATATTAGGGAAGATGAACCCAGAAGCTCTATCTTCAGAAAGAGGAAAAAAAGCAAAAGGCAAACCTAATGGAGTGGGTACATTGGCAATATACATGTTTACCAATCCTGTAACTACTTTCTTTTTAGGTACAAATTTGGCTTTTCGTGCGAGGAAATAATATTCCGGATCTTCAGCACGAGCCGATGTAGTAAATTTTACGTTTTTAAAGAAATATACCGAGTCGTTTTCTTTCTTAGTCACTTCAGGAATAAGTGTAATCCCTTGTTGTTCGGTTCTTGAATTGTATGAGATCGCCTTTTTGGTATCCATATTAAACCTTATGGAATCAGGGTCTACCTGATTAGGACCTTGAACAAAAATAGGTTTCTGACTATACACTCCTGCGCTATCAATCCCTTTTGCATAGACTTCATTTTTGTTATAGTCTAAGATAATGAGCCCTGCGTCAATACGCATATCTCCGTATATAATAAAGGCTTCATTATACATATAAACTTTGCCTTTCTTTCTATCTACATATACATAGTCTTCCCCATAATACTCAATAACATCGGTAAGAAGAGCTTCCTTAGGCTTAATAGTATCGGTTTTAACAGTGTCTATGCGCGCTTCGGAAATGGTAATCTCCTTAGTAGTTAATGTGTCCGCCCCACGAGTAACCGTACTGTCATCTTTGGCTGCTATTCGAATGGTACCACGATTAGGAGGATCTTGCGAATACAACCTACTACTTGCTAGGAGCAGAAAGAGCAGGGAAATAACAGTAAGTGGTGTTCTATATTGCAATACTAATTGTCTCTGTGGTTGTAGATATCTTTTGTGATAACTCCTGTTTTAAATGTGTAAATATCACCAAGCTTCTTTTTAAATTGGCTTAGTTTTTGAACAGTCAAAATTAAACATATTTTTCGGCCTGAGATTTGTTCTAACAAAATTTTAAAATAAGCATTTATATCCTGCGTTACTTCCTTATGAAAATACTAGCAAATATTCTTATTATATTTCTTATGTGCACAGCCGTTGTCCATGCGCATAACTTCCACAATAACAATGCCCAAAAGCCATTTGTAGTAGTGCTCGATGCGGGTCATGGCGGCAAGGATTCTGGGAATACAGGAAATAGTTTTAGAGAAGCAGATATTGCACTTAGTATTGTGATGAAAGTAGGGGGTATTTTAGAAAAGAACCCCAACTTCAAGGTAATCTATACCCGTAAAACGGATGTTTTCTTAGAATTAACAGAGCGTGCTGCCATCGCTAACAAGGCAGACGCGGATCTTTTTGTTTCTGTGCATTGTGACTCACATTCTTCTCAAGCTTACGGAGCAGGAACCTTTGTGCTCGGATTGCATAAGAGTCAGGCGAATTTTGAAAT
>JAHZIZ010000009.1 GCA_022601215.1 Bacteroidota bacterium | reverse complement strand
TTTTATGGCGGGTGCTGCCCAGTGTCCTTCAGAAGAAATAATGCTGACTACCCAGGCAGAAATAGATGCGTTTGCTGCCAACTACCCTAATTGTACAAATTTACAGAATCAGCTTACGATTGATGGACTTAATTCAACCATCTCGAATTTAGAAGCTTTGTCGGTTCTAGAAAACGGACAAACAATTTATATAGGGTATACCGAAATCACCTCCTTATCGGGCTTGCATAATATAGAAACACTCGGTGAGTTAAGTCTGTGGTTTAATCCAAATATCGAAGACCTTTCTGGTTTAGACGCAATGCAAAGCATTGGAAGGTTGGAATGTTATGTGAATAACTCGTTAACAAGCCTAAATGGGGTGGAGAATGTTTTAACCATTGGGGATTTAAATCTATTTGAAAACGACAACCTTGCAGATATCTCTCAAATTGATTTTATTGATGCACTCGCATCACTTACTCTAGGGGGAAATGCTTTGAGTACCTTTACGGGGCTAGAAAACCTGCAATCTGTGGCAGGAGATGTTTCATTGTCCAATGAGTTGACACTAAATTTTAATGAGCTTTCAAATCTCCAGACGATTGGAGGGTCATTGTTTATAACGAATAACCAGTTTTTAGAAGACATCACTGCCTTTAGTAATGTACAGAGTCTTACCAGTTTGTTTGTTACGGATAATCCATCTCTTAATGATTTAAGTGGTATAAACAATGTGCAAGAGGTTTCGGATCATCTTCGAATTGGATTTAACGGGAATTTTAGCGATTTATCGGTACTTAGTAATTTGGTTTCTGTCGTAGATTTAGATATCTATGAGAATCCAAATTTGCAATCTCTGGACGGCTTAGAAAACCTACAAGAGATTTCTGGTACGCTTCAAATTTTAAACAATCCGATTTTAACCAATTTAGAAGGGCTCAATAATGTGTCGACTTCCGAAGTAAACACTGTCGCTATTGCAAATAACCCAACGTTATCTGCATGTAGTGTAGATTTTGTATGCGGGGTTATTGAAAACGTATTGGTAGCCAAGACGATACTTAATAATAGTGCTGGCTGTAACGGATTGCAAGAAATTCAAGACCAATGTCTTTTAGGAACTATGGATAGTTCTTTAGAACAAGCAGTGGTATTGCATCCTAATCCTGCTTCCAATTTTCTTCAAGTTAGTACCTCTTCAGGGATTCAGATAGAAAGTGTGAACATAATTTCTTTACTTGGGAGTCAGGTCATGAAGACCAACAATCAAACGATAAATGTATCTGCTTTGGCCAGTGGAGTGTATTTTGTTCAGGTTGCTACTTCAGCAGGAATCCTTACCAAAAAGATAGTTAAAGAGTAAAAGTTGTTACTAAGGAAGTTCTAATTTAGTTATCTTTCACAAAAAGACAGCTATGAACGTATTATCCATTTCTTTATTGGCTTTCCTTCTCATATCATGTGGAGCTACTGTTGGAGTTGACTATGAAAAGGACACTGAGTGGAATCAATATGAATCATATGCCTTTTATCCTGAAATTGAATCTGGACTAAGTGAGCTTGATGATAAACGGGTAAAGAATGCTGTCGATAGCGTTTTTAAAATGCGTGTTATTACTCCTTCTGAAACCCCGCAATTTCTAATCAATTTTTATGCGCAACAAGCGCTTAGTAATGCCAGAAATACGATTGGTATTGGTCTGGGAGGTGGTGGCGGTAATGTTGGTGTTGGCGGCGGTATTGGAATCCCAATTGGAGGAAGAGTTATTCAACAACAACTCACAATTGATTTTGTAGATGTTGCTACCGATGAGCTAATCTGGCAGGCTGTCATCGATGCAGAATTAAAAGAGCGAGCCACCCCAAAACAAAAGGAAGCTCACTATTTTAATTTGATACAGAAAGCACTTAAAAAGTTCCCTCCGAAATAGTAATTATTCTTCAACCGAAATACGGATACCTTCACTATGGCTTGTAAACTCTGGTGCATACATACACTGTATCGTGGTGATTCCATTGCTGAAATTCCCGGCATTATTTACTCGCAAATCATATTCAAATACAAATACTCCTTTTGGTAGTCGTTGAAAGAAAAAGTTGGTTGCTGCATCTTTGGTAGCTTCATAATATCCCAAACCATCCTGATATTTATATTGAGATAATACATTAGTAGGCTCAAGCCCAGCGGCTCGCATGTCTTTCATATGCACATACTCCATTTCACGATCTACTTTCAATTCAATCCTCACGCGAACCAAATCACCTACTGATAACGGGTTTGCTGAAGTAATTTCAGACAACTCTTCTCCATGGTCTGTATTCTTTTTTAAGAATAGCTTCTTCTTTAACTGCAGCGGCGTTTCGGCTGTAGTTATCTTATCTAAATCTTCAAAATATTGCCAATACATACCACCCCAAGCAATACCATTGCCTTTTTTGGTCATAGTAACCTCGGCTTGCTCTTTAGTTATTTCAGGGCCACTCCAGCTCGTCTTATAATAACCTGTGCCAGCTTCTACTGTAACATTTTCCAATTTTGCAGGATTGATAGTCTGGGTACCCACTTGGATATCGACCATTTCAGTTACGGAAAGCCATTCACTTCCTTGTAGGAGCAGGGCGTATACCGCTTCAGTAGTTGCTTTAGTGGTTTCCCATCGATTTGTTTGTTTGTTTTTTAATAACCAGATCTTAAGATTGTCAATGGTCTGAGGATCCTTTTCAATCTCGGTAAACGCTTCTATGAGTAGTGCCTGAGTTTCAATAGGTGCTTGATACCAATACCATGAAGGTGTGTTGGCTTTCCAGTACATTCCCATTTCATCACTTGTGATACTATTCTCTTTTAGGGATACAATAATTTTGTTGGCGGTAGCGGTCTCCTGATTTCTGTGGGTAACCAACGCCATCATTCCTTTGGAATACAAATTACGGTTTAGCCAGTATTTTTCTACCTGCCCCAAATAATATGCGCTAATAGCATTCACTTTTTTAGATGGCTTTATCTCTGGGAAAAAACTTCGTGTGTACAGAAATTGCAGCTGACTATGAGTAAGGTGATCTTGATTGTAATCAACATCTTTATTATATCGTTTTAAGTCTTCATATTCTTGGATAAAGGCGGTGTCTAAATAGCCTACGGCTTTCTTTATCATTTGTTCTGTATCACTATCATTTATGGCAACTCCTAACTGTTTTAGATGTCCAAATCCGGCAATGATATGCTGCGTAATATGTCTGTTTTCATAGCCACCATTAAACCACGCCCAAGCCCCACTAGACATCTGATTTTGACGCAGTTTGCCAATGGCCATTTCTTGCTCGCTACTTAACCTATTCAAATCGAAGAGCAAGGCAATACGTTTTTTCTGTTCTGCTTCACTCTGCGCATCTCGCAACCATGGCGTTTCTTCAATGAGCAGCGATTTTAATTCCTGATTTTTCTCAAGATTACTCAATAAGGCATCACTGTTTTTCCATTGGTCAAAAACTTCTTTAATTCGCGGGTTGCTATTAGCAATATGACTTGCGAGACTGTTGGCATAGTAGCGAGAAAAGGTCTGTTCGTTGCATTCGTAAGGGTATTCCATTAAATACGGAAGTGATTGTACTGCATACCAAGTTGGATTGGAGGTAACTTCTAAGCTAAGTTTATGATTTGTAAGACTTGTAGAAGAGTTATTTTTTAACTTATAGAT
>JAHZIZ010000082.1 GCA_022601215.1 Bacteroidota bacterium | reverse complement strand
AGGCTTCTATTTCTTTCTAGGCGGTATGACCCCAGGAAACAAGGAAGCATTTCCTCATCACACTCCCGATTTCAAAATTGATGATAATGGACTTTTGCTTGGAGTTAAAGCCATGACACAGGTAGCAATGGACTATTTGAACGCTAATTAATATAGAATCTAGATGGACACAATATTAGAATTCTTAGGCAGCATTCCTTGGTGGGTGTATGTCCTAGTTGTATTGGGTTTTGTAGCCTTAAGAGATGTTTTTCAGCGTAAACATACCATACAACACAACTTCCCACTCGTTGGACATATTCGATATCTGTTGGAGAGTATCGGTCCCGAAATGCGGCAATACTTTGTAGCAAACAACAGGGAGGAATTACCTTTTAACAGGATAGAGCGCGGTTGGATTTATGCTTCAGCAAAAAAAGAAAATAATTACGAAGGTTTTGGAACCGATAGAGATATTTATGCCCATCAGCATGTTTTTATAAACAATGCAATGATTCCATTTCAGTTAGACAAAAACCATCCCAACAAATTAGACAAAACCTTTTTGCCTTGTGCCAAGGTAATGGGAGCCTATAATAAAAGAAGAAGACCGTACAGACCTGCCTCTGTGATTAATGTATCTGCTATGAGCTTTGGTTCACTATCTGCCAATGCAGTAGAATCCCTTAACAAGGGTGTGGCTATAGCTGGTGCTTATCACAATACTGGGGAAGGTGGCTTATCACCCTACCATAGTAATGGTGGTGATGTGGTGTTTCACTTTGGAACTGGATATTTTGGAGTAAGAAATCCCGACGGCACCTTCTCGATGGACAAACTTGTTCAGCTTGTCGAAAAGAATCCGTTTGTTCGTGCTATCGAAGTAAAACTTTCTCAAGGCGCGAAACCTGGTAAAGGAGGTGTTTTACCAGGTGCAAAAATTACAAGTGAAATTGCAGGTATCCGTGGTGTTGAAGTTGGCAAAGATGTCCTATCCCCTTCGTCGCATACTGCATTTACCAATGTAACAGAAATGGTAGATTTTATAGAAGCCATTGCCGAAAAAACTGGTTTACCAGTTGGTATAAAGGCAGCGATTGGAAAATTGGAGCAGTGGGAAGAATTAGCTTCCATAATTAAAGAAACTGGAAAAGGTCCAGATTTTATTTCGGTAGACGGTGGTGAAGGAGGAACTGGAGCCGCTCCTCCTAGTTTCGCAGATCATGTCTCTCTCCCTTGGGTATATGGATTTACCGACTTGTATAGACTTTTTAAAACTTATGGACTAACGGAGCGCATTGTCTTTATTGGGAGTGGAAAACTAGGCTTTCCTGCAAAAGCTGCCATGGCATTTGCCATGGGTGTCGATGTTATCAATGTAGCAAGAGAGGCGATGATGAGCATTGGTTGTATTCAAGCTCAGATTTGTCACACCAACCGATGTCCGACCGGAATTGCAACCCAAAGTAAATGGTTGCAAAACGGCATTAACATCCCGTTGAAAAGTGAACGTCTTGCCCAGTATTTTCAGACCTTTAAAAAGGAGTTTATTGAGATTACGCATGCTGCTGGCTATGAACACCCCTGTCAATTTAAAATGAACGACATTGAAGTAAATGTAGATGACCATAATCTCTCTAAAGAATTAGATAGGACATATATGTATGAGAAAACACCTGTTCCATTCACCTCTATGAAAGCGCTACAAGAGTGTATTCATTTGGGAGGCACATCAACATAAAGTAACATAGTTTACATAAAAGCTTTTAGTTTTATTATCAAATCGTTTCCACAATTTGAAGGGTTATTGTAGATGAGAGCTCCAAAGGCATTATTTTTTTGATTTGATCAAGTACTACTTTCTGTTTGTAGCCGTTATTTGTAAAGTTTGTTAAAAACACTATGTTTGTTATAAATCGATCTACACATGGAAGAAATGACCCAAATCCTCAGCTATGCCGCCTTTTTATTACCGGCAATCGTGGTTGGAATTATTGCCTACTACTTTTTTAAAGGACATATCGCTAACGAAGAAGGAAGACGACGTTATCTTATTCAAAAAGAAGCTCAAAATAAAGTGCTGCCAACTCGACTTCAAGCATACGAGCGATTGTCTCTACTATTAGAGCGTATTGATCCCAATAAGCTCCTTATTCGAGTAAAGCCATTTTCAGATGAAATTGAGAAATACGAAACCCTGCTAATTAACAATATAGAACAAGAGTTTGAACATAATGTCACGCAACAGATCTATGTAACCCCAGAATGTTGGGATTTAATTAGTGCTGCTAAAAATGCCACAATTCATATTATTAGACAAGGTGCTATGCACGAACAAGCCAGTAATGCGGATGGATTGAGAGAATACTTATTGAGAAACTTCATGGAAGAAATAACGCCTTCTCAAAAGGCTCTAGCCTATATCAAAAAGGAAGTAAGCGAGTTATTTTAAAATTCGGTCTAAGTATTCCTTTTCTTTTACTGAATACCCTTTTTTTGCTAAAAGCAATGCTTTTTTGGTTTCAGGATTTTTCAACACTTCATTGAGTAGACTCCGACAGAAATTTCTAAAACGCCAATAATGATGGGTACTCCCATTGACCAAGTTATGAAGTACTTCGTCATTGAACAATTTCAAGGTTTTGATATAGTCAAAAGCTTTTTCCCGTATTTCGTAACTATACCCTGAACCACTATAGTTCTGAAGTTCGGCAATAAAAATAGGCTTCGCAGATACCTTATACCCTTCTGTATAAATAGCAAGCGCCAACCACAACTGTCTTAAGTTCTTATTTTGAAACCCATGACTGGATTTTAACTGATCCAAATACATTGCTCGTTTTTCAGGAAAGGAATTCCATAACAACAACAATGTCATTTCCTGTGTAACATAACTATCATCCATAAGTAATGCTTCGCATGGTATAGCCAATTGATCCGAAATGGTGCTCAGTGAAGAGACCACGGCCTGTCGTACCAACAAGTTCTCATGAGAAATTGCTAAGTGATATAATGGTTCGGTGATGACCTCATCTTCACCAGCCAACTGATATACTGCCTCCTGTCCTAAATATTCGTTATCACTTCGCAATACAACTTCTAATTGGCTTATTTTGTCCATAATGGGTAATTCCCGCAAAGCGACCAATTCGAAATACCGTTTTAAAAAAACATTCTTAGACAAAGAAGACAAAGCCGGTTCTCCTTTAAAGGCAGTTTGCTCCAACCAATCCTGCTCCCAATCCGAAATATCCACCATTGTGGTACCTCTTACTTCTCTGAGAAAGTCTTCCGTTGTAACGTTTTTAAATTGGTGTTTTTCTAAATAATTTTTAACGGCACTTTTAAAAGCTTCTTCGCCTATTAAATCCTTTAATATATGTAAAGCCCAGGCACCTTTTTCATAAAAAGTAAGTGAACTTGCCTTGGGATTTAGCAAAGACTCCCCATTTCCTTGTTCACTTAATTCCCTCAACTGTTCCGCGGAGTTGTAGAGTTTCCAGTAATAATAATCGTTCCCGAAAATTTCTCTTTCTGCGAGCAAGGCAAAGTAGGTCGCAAAGCCTTCATGGAGCCAATGATGGGTTCCATTAGTTTCAGTCACTAAATTCCCAAACCATTGATAGGCCAATTCATGCGCATTTACATTCACATAATTTCGATCATTAAATCCAATACTATCTACGACGAAGGCTTCTGAGAATAAAGTAGCGGTCGTATTCTCCATACCTGCATATAAAAAATCCCTTACGGGAACTTGTTTGTAATTTTGCCATGGATAGGGAACTCCTATTTCAGTTTCAAAAAAATCAAATATTTCTCGGGTATAACGGAAGGTGGGTTCCCTTTTTAGCGTATCTTTTTTAGACAAGTACATTTCTAAAGGCACTCCAGACTTGGACGTGACCGCTTCCATATCAAAACTACCCATAGCAAAGGCAACTAAATAACTAGACATGGGCTGCTCCATATTAAATTTCCAAGCTATTTGATTGTCCAGTATAACAAATTTATGAAGGTTCCCATTTGCAACAACGGACTTATCCATTGGGGCTATCAGGGTGAGATCGAATTCAATCTTGTCGTTCATATCATCAATACTGGGAAGCCAATTGGATGTATACTTACCCTGACCTTGGGTCCAAATTTGAGAATCTGTAAAATATAAAGCCTTTGTTGGTGAGGCTTCATAGTTAAAAATCATCCTATAGATGACCCCTGGGTGAAAATCTGCTACAAACCAAATTTTATCTTCTGTTGCACGCATTACAACATTGTGAGTCTCTTCTATTCCTTGAAAACTTTTCAATGTATCTTTCAAATGCATACGTACGGCATCTAAATAGACCGAGTCCGTCTGTACGAGCGTTTTAAATGAGACTTCAACTTTTCCATAGATCCTCTTATCCAATGTATTTGGCGTCACCTCAGCCTCAATTTTTATAAAATCGACACTATCGGTTTGTTGCCCAAATCCAAAAAGGGGTAGGAAGAATAGAATGAAAAGATATCTCATAGAAAGTTTATAGCAATTGTTTTGCCAAATTAAGTAAATTCGTTTTATGAATTCCCATTTTCTTCAAACACCTATAGACTATTTAAAAGGCGTAGGGCCCAATCGGGCAGATCTACTGAAGAAAGAATTGAGCATTCACACCTTTCAAGATCTTATCAATTTATTTCCCAATCGATACTTAGATAGGACACAATACTATAAAATAGGGCAATTACAACGCACTAATGCCGAAGTCCAAATCATTGGAAAAATCACACACATTAAAACGGTAGCTCAAAAAAGGGGGAAACGTTTAGTCGCTACTTTTGTCGACGATACTGGAAAGATGGAATTAGTGTGGTTTCGCGGACAGAAATGGATTCGGGAAAATTTAAAGCTCAATACCCCCTATGTTATTTTCGGAAAGTCAAACTGGTATAATAATTCTTATTCCATGCCCCATCCCGAAATGGAATTGTTGGCAACACATGAGCAAAGTATTCGTTCTGCCATGCAACCCATATATCCTTCTACAGAAAAATTATCGAGTAGTGGAATTACGAATAAAGTGATTCACAATTTACTTCAACATCTCTTCTTAGAAGCGAAGAATAATATTGAAGAAAGCCTATCAGACCCCCTTTTGAAAAGCCTGAAACTCATGT
>JAHZIZ010000081.1 GCA_022601215.1 Bacteroidota bacterium | reverse complement strand
GGAACCAACCATGGATTGGAAATAGAACTTTCGGTCAAGTGCTATCCCTATTATCCAGAAATTTCGCCAGAAGCTAGGAGAAATAGGGCTTTACTAATTGGTTTATTTGAATCTGAAGATTTTATATGCGACCTGAAAGTGTATTGGCATTTTGACTACGGAAGTGTTATTTGGGCCATTAAAAAGCGAATGGACTATGCTATTTATGGACCGATTTCTCAAATACAAAATATACTTAGCGCAACTTTTAACCAAACGATTGAAACTTACACAAAAATGAGTAATACAATTAGAGATGACAAAGACACGGTGTCTCTTCTATTTCCTAATAGATCCCTGCACACTTCGTGTATTGATAAACGCTTCCATTTCTTGTTTAAATAAAGTGAGTTGTTCTTTCGTAGGATTTCCTTTTAAAACCTTAAGCCACTTGCCTCTAAGGCCTTGATATGATTCAGTTATTACCATGGTCGTCTTTTATCCAAAGGTCTAACAACTAACTATTTAAATCAAGATGAAAATACCTGTTTCTTTAGGGGATTTTTCCTGTTTATACCTCCTTTTCAGTGAAAGGGATCGTAGGGTCACAAATTTCTAGAATGAGCTGCTTAAGTACCAAAGAAAATTCTGTACGAATTTCTTCGGTTATTGTTGTTTGCCCTCCTCGTGTTCTAGGACCTTCTTTTTTAGTGAAGGGAAGAAAACCTGTTTGTAGATTTTTAAAAGAAATAATACCTGCCTCCATAGAATTGGTGCCTTGTTCACTAGCCATTAAAAGGCTATATATTAGCACCTGAAACGCCTTACTGTATTTGTAATCGGTTGTAATATCCTCCCAATTTGTCACTCCTAGTTCGCTTTGTTGTACACTACCTGTTTTATAATCGATTACACGTATTTGGTCATTGTATAAATCGATACGATCTACAGAACCACCAATGTAGACAGGGTAGTTGAGTTCTGGAATATGGATTTGGGTTTTGAGGTTAACTTCGAGTTCAACAATTTTAATAGTGTTTCCGTCTTTTATCGCAGCTATATCTAAGGTAATGAGATTTGAAACATAACGCTTGGCTACTTCAAAAATGATGAGGTTTTTACCCTTAGTGATATCACCTTCTTTATAGTGCCTTTTAAATTGGTTGGTCACTTCTAAAGCGATTCCTTTTTTTGCTTCGGAAAGGAGTTCAGGCGTGAGTAATAGTCCAATTAGTGGGGTGTATAATTTCTCTAAAGTTTCATGGACAATGGTTCCTAAGGTGTTGTGAGCAACCGTTTCTTCTACCAAATCTACTTCTGCAACTTTGAGAATTTTTTGATAATAAAAATCTAAGGGGTTTCTAATATAACTGGTCAATGCCGAAGGAGAGAAATAACGTCCAGCTATTTCTTCAATGCGTTGTGAAACCGCTTTGTTCTTTATTATAGTAGATGCTGAATGTATTGGTATGGAAATATTGGGAGCAATGGTCTCTTGACGAAGTGCGTGTTCTGGAAGGTTGTCAATTTCAAGTTGTAATAGATATCGGCTTTTCTCTCCTGAGGTCATTCCATGCGAAAAGGTGTTGTATGAGAGTGTAATAGTTTCTGCTCTTTGAAGCAAGCGATAAAAGTGATACGTATAGACAGCATCTTTTTCCGTGTACAAGGGAAGGTTATATTGTTTTTTTAGGTCGTAGGTAATAAATGAATTATTGGATTTGCCAGTAGGAAGTACCCCTTCATTTACCGAAAGCATGATTATATTTTTAAAATCTAATCCACGTGTTTCAAGCACTCCCATAATTTGTAACCCTTCATAGGCATCTCCGGCAAAATCTAAGGTTGTCCCACTAATAAGTTCCGAAAAAAGGGCAGCGATAGAACTTAGTTCTGCAAGACTATCGTATTGATTGAGGTACTGAAGCAAGGAAGTGAAAATGCCATCAAGTTTCTTGAGAACCAGCTTTTCAATGGTCTTACCCTGTTCTGCATTGTAGAGATGGTCTATAAGTGATTTACAATTCACTATGGCTTGATGCGGATCATCCTCCCAGCTCCCGAATAATAGCGTTAAAAAGGTCCTGTTTTCTTCTCCACCAAGGAGAAGCAGGTTTGGCAAGGTGATATATGCGCTATTTACTGAGGCTAGTTGAGTGAGAATATTTTCAGGATGGTTGAGTATGATCTTTGCGGCAGGTAGATTTAATATATCTAATAATTGTTTGTAATAGATTTGTTCGGGCACTGCAGTTTGATATTGTAACAAGGCTGTAAAAAATTGACTCGAAGGAAGACTACTTAATGGGAGACCCATGGTTACATTGGCTTGAGTGACATTATCTGGAAGGGAATACAAAACCGGCATTAAGAGCGTCTCATCGGCGAGCACTACGGCTGTGTCGTTTAATGTTTCTTGCGATAGGGTCGCTAGATAATTGCCTAGATGCTTTACTTCAGAAATGCTATTAGGGGCCGTTACGATTCCGATACTTTTTGGTTGACTATAATGTGCTGGGAAGACGGGGATAGGGTGCTCTTTGTAGTATTTCCATTGAGTTAAATAGTTTCTTAAAAAGCTAGAAGCACTGTGACTAGGGTCTTCATAGAAATAAGAATCGGTGTCCCAATATACTTCTGTATTACCAGATTCAAGCAATGCTTGAAATATATGCTGCTCAGCAGTATTTAAGGCATTAAACCCTATGAAGAAATGGGGTTGATCTTTTTTCTGATAAATATAATGTTCTATATCTTCTGCTGCTTTACGGTAGACCATCCCTTGGTAACCTTGCTGCGTTTTATTGAGTAACTCGTTGAGCTCTTCATAGAAAGGGTAGATGTTATTCCAAAAAGAGAGATAGTTTTTGACGAGCGTACTTTCCTCTGCTGAGGCTCCCCATTTTTCAAGACTTTTTATACTACCTAAGTAGGAGAAGAAGGATTCCTGTGGAACGAGATAACGATCAATTTCACTAAAGTCATTTAGCAATGTGTTGGCCCAGTTCACATACTCCTGAAACGTTTCTTTTTGCGTAATGGCATTGGTGTGCAAATAGGCCTGGTAACTTTTTAAAATAAGCTCTTCTGAAGGGATAATACGAAGACCAGAGAGTGTTTCTATGAATTCTTCAATACTAATGATTGTAGGGGCAAAAGCGGGCGCTTTAGTTTGTTTACGCAGGTAATTCCTAAGAAAGCCTCCGGCTCGTTTGCTTGGAAGAATGAAAAGGCAATTGGATAAGTCCGAATGACTTTTTTTAATAGTGAGTAATGTTTCTTCAAGAAAAGAGAGCTTCATACCCAAAAATAAAAAACGTCCCGCTTACACGGGACGTTTTCTTATTTTATTTGTGTTTTGATTACTTTCTTAAAGAAATCTCTACACGTCTGTTTTGTTGTCTTCCAGCTTTAGTCTTGTTAGACGCGATTGGTCTAGACTCACCGTATCCGATAGAAGATAATCTACTTCCATCCATACCAAGAGTAGTAAGGTAATCTCTTACTGAAGCTGCTCTTGAGTCAGAAAGTCTTTGGTTTGTAGACTCTCTACCTTGGCTATCTGTATGTCCTTCAATTAAGAATGCCGCAGTTGGGTATTCTTTCATGATGTCAACAATGTTTTGAAGTACTGGGTAAGACTCTGTACGAATCGTTGATTTACCTGTATCAAATAAGATAGTTTTAGCATACTCAGTTAACTGGTTGATGATTTCAACAGTTACTTCAGGACAACCGTTGTTTGCAACTGTTCCAGGAACATCTGGACATTGATCGTCTTTGTCAAGTACACCGTCACCGTCTCTATCTTCAAATGGACATCCATTGTTAGATGCAGGACCTGCTTCGTTTGGACAAGCGTCATCAGCATCAGTGATTCCATCACCATCAGCATCAGGACAACCATTTAATGAAGCTAAACCAGGTACAGTAGGACAAGCATCTTGTGGGTCAGCGATTCCATCACCGTCACTATCAGCACATCCGTTAAATTCAGCTAAACCAGGAGTGTTAGGACAAGCATCGTTTCTGTCTTCGATTCCGTCACCGTCACTATCTGGACATCCGTTGAACTCAGGAAGACCTGGAGTTTCAGGACACTCATCATCTTTGTCATAGATTCCGTCACCGTCAGTATCTTTACCTCCAAATTTGAAAGCAACACCAGCAGAGTGTTGGAAATGTACAATTCCGTAAGAATCTTCGAAAGCATGCTTATAAGTACTTTGGAAGTTAAGTGCTAAACTTTCAGTTAACCAAAAACGTACACTTGCCAATGCGTTAGCAGTTCCGAATCCGATATCGTCAACCCAAGTGTAACCACCACCAACACCAAGAGATGGGTCAAACCATCCACCAGGACCGTTGATAAGGTCTCTGAAGCTATACTTAATTTCACCATCAGCTGAATAGTAAATGATATCATCTACTTTCAAGTCGCCAAGCTTATCAATTTTATTGATAGCTCCAGCTGCAGTGAAAGTAAAACCATCACCAATGTATCTACCTACAGATACTCTAGATACTGAAGGAATAATATTCCAGTGATCATTCTGGTTAAAATATTCTGAAAATAGGTCGTCTTTAATTTCAACATCACCTATCAACGCTGGTAATCTACCATTATCTGTTACCCCTACAGGATATACATCAACGGCGTTCACACCAACTTCAATTGCCCAAGGATTGTTTTGATCCTGAGCATTTGCTACTCCTATGGCAAAGATAAAGAGAGCAGCAACTAAAATACTGTTAAGATGTTTCATATTCGATTGTTTAATTTTTAAGTGTTAATAGAGCAAAAGTAAGTTGTTAAAGTTTATTAACAAAAGCAAATCTATTAAAAATTTTGCAAATACACTGCTCTATCAAATTAAATAGGGTTGTAAAAAATTAGATTCCGAGTTTTTCTTTCACTTTTTTAAACGCTTCAATGGCCTTGTCTAGATGTTCTTTGGTGTGAGCGGCAGAGAGTTGAACGCGTATCCGAGCCTTTTCTTTTGGGACAACTGGATAGAAGAAACCAATAACATAAATACCTTCTTCCAGTAACATATCTGCCATGGTCTGAGATAGCTTTGCATCATAGAGCATGACTGGAACAATAGCGGAATCTCCGTCAATGATATCAAAGCCAGCTTCTTTCATTCCTTTTTTAAAGTAATTGGTGTTTTCTTCTAGACGATCTCTCAGTACTGTGTCATTTGAAAGCATCTCGAACACTTTAATAGAGGCACCGACGATCGCAGGTGCGAGTGAATTTGAAAACAAATAAGGTCTCGAGCGTTGGCGTAAGAGTTCTATAATTTCTTTTTTCCCTGTTGTATATCCACCCATAGCTCCTCCAAGAGCCTTTCCTAAGGTTCCAGTGATGATGTCAATTCGACCCATCACTCCTTTTTCTTCTAGGGTCCCTCGCCCAGTTTCTCCTATAAAACCAGCAGCATGACATTCGTCTATCATAACCATCGCATCGTAAGTATCAGCCAAATCACAAATCTCATCAAGGGGAGCAACTAAACCGTCCATGGAGAAGACACCGTCAGTGACAATGATTTTATGTCTGGCTCCATTTTCATTGGCAGCGATAAGTTGCGCTTCTAAATCGGCCATATCATTGTTTTTGTAACGGTATCGTGCAGCTTTACACAGACGCACACCGTCAATGATGGATGCGTGATTTAAGGAATCCGAAATGATGGCATCTTCCTTTCCAAGAAGTGGTTCAAAAACACCACCGTTAGCATCAAAAGCCGCAGCATACAATATAGTATCCTCGGTTTGGTAATAGTCGGCAATTTTTTGCTCCAAGGTTTTGTGAATATCTTGTGTTCCACAAATAAAACGAACCGAAGACATCCCAAACCCATGGGTGTCCATAGCATCTTTGGCCGCTTGAATAACTTCCTTGTTTGAAGACAGCCCCAAGTAGTTGTTGGCGCAAAAATTAATAACCTCTTCTCCCGTTGAAATTTTAATAACGGCATCTTGTGGTGAGGTGATAATGCGTTCTTTCTTGTAAAGTCCCGCTTCTTTTATTTCCTGAAGTTCTTGTTGTAGGTGTTCTTTTATTTTTCCGTACATTTTTTTCGGTTTTTTTGGACTCCAAATTTAGGTTTTATTTATAAGTATTCCATCGACATTACAGTAAAGCAATAGTTTTTCTTTGATTTGGTATCCCATAGTTTCTAGAACCTGGGCATACTCGTCTAACTGTCTATGATAAGACGATTTTGGCGACCCAGTTTTATAGTCGAGCAGTGTTATACTATTATCGGAATGGATATTAATTCGATCGGGACGGATAATTTTTTCTGAAGTGATGATATCTGTCTCATTCAAGATCGTTTCTGAGGTGTCAAATAAATGTGATAATTCTGGATGATTTACCAGGTTTCGAATCATACGTTCCAGTTGTTGAAAAGTAGGGGCATCTTTGTTAAATTGATCTTTTAATTCTTGCAATATCGCAGGGACATCTTCTAGGGTCTCAATTCGTGCCATAGTATCGTGTAATAGATTCCCCAAATGGATGGCAGCGAGAATGTCTTCATTTTCAATTGCGATTTGCGCCTTCACAAGTTTTATGTTGCGTAATTGAGGGGGAGATACGGTGTAAGGTATGGCAACTACGTTGTGATTCGATGGCTTTGTGGAATACTGGTGAAGCTCTCCTAGTTCATAGATTAAACTATCGTTTGTAAGGCCACAGTGTGTGGCGAGGTAATTTTTTAGCAGTCCATTATAGGCAGTACTTGGATCACGGGGCATTTTTTGGTCTGCTAAGATGTAGAGGGCATTTGCCGCTCTTGTAAGGGCAACGTAGAGTAAATTGACAGCGTCTAATTCAAGGGTGCTTCTTCTTTGATGTACCATTTCTTTTCCGAGTTCACTATACTCTTCGAGTTCGCTTTTATATGAAATAAGCACCTCCTCAAAATTATCTTGTTGCCAAGGATACCAAGCAATAGGGTCTATTTGTTTGTAAAGATTATCATTGACATAAGGAAATATGACAACTGGAAATTCTAGTCCTTTAGACTTGTGAATGGTCATAATGCGGACCCCGTCTATCGTGTCACTTGGGGATAAGCTTGCCTTTTCTCTTTCCAATTCCCAGTAGGATATAAATTCAGATTTACTCGGATTTTTGCGTTGGGAAAAGCGAAATACTAAATCCATAAAATCGAAAAGCATCGCATCTGATGGATTCTGAAGGGAAAAACAATGAATAAGGAATTCTAATGATTCGTATAATGGCAGCTCATTTAGAGTTGCTAATGAGCAGCTAACATCATAGGCTTTAAGAGCATCAAAAAACGCATCGAGTGTTGTTGAGAGATGTGCGGTATAATAGGAATGTTGTTCTTCAGGAATTGGAAGTTTATGGTATAAAAACTCTAATACTTCCATTCGAACTTCTTCATTTTCTGGATGAATAGAAAGGGTGATCATCGCCATTAGAAACCCAACTACTTTAGAGTTTTTTAATAAAAGAGTTTCTTCAGAAAGTACTGGAATACTCGAGGTTTGGCTCAATAAAAATTCACTAATAGTAACACCGTCTCTTTTATTTCGAGTTAGAATACAGACATCTTTTTTTGCAAATCCTTTTTCGAATACTTTTTGAAGGGTCTCATATACTTTTTTTGGATATAGATCCGCTTCAGAGGTGTCTAGAAATTCTACTTTTACATACCCTCCTTTTTTGCTGGTATGTTTTTGTTGATTCCCTAAAGCATATAATTCTTTATGTGTTGTGTTACTGAATTGAGTGGCCAAATAACTAAAAAACCCATTATTAAAATTGATAATTTCTTGGGCACTTCTATAATTGGTGTCGAGGTTTTTCACGGTTTTTTCTGAAATAGAAAAAGGCATTTGATCCCCATATAGCGCTATGAATTGTTCTGGCAATCCACCCCTCCAGCGGTAAATAGATTGTTTTGCGTCTCCAACGAGGAGGGCACTCCCTTCAGCTTCGTTAAATTGCGAAAGCGCATTGTCAATAAGTGGGATCAGATTATTCCATTGTAATTTTGAGGTATCTTGAAATTCATCGATAAAGAAATCGCGATATCTGTCACCCAGACGCTCGTAAATGAAAGGCGCTGGTTGATCTTTTATTTCATTGTGTATTAGTGCATTAAACTCGCTAATAGGAAGGATGTTTTCTTCCTCTTTTATTAGTTGTAGTTCTTGATTAATGAGATTAATTGTCGCTAATGGAACTATATTTTTGTCAATGTTTTCCAGTAGAAAGATTTGGTGAGCCAATTCTTTAACCTTATCAAAAACTTCCGATATTCTTGGAGTTAGTCCATC
>JAHZIZ010000080.1 GCA_022601215.1 Bacteroidota bacterium | reverse complement strand
GTCCGGATGGGAAGGCGAAAGTAAACTTCGACTACTACGGTTTAATCGAAGATTTGAAGATACAAGTTAAGGCCCCGACGGGTGAGATTATTGGACAAAGAGCAGTGAATTTGCCCTTGCTAGATAATGAAGAAATTGAAATAAAAGTACCACCTAAAGATTTGGCTGGAATAGAAGGTTTCGTGTCTCTTCCAGAGCGACCAAAAAAAATAACTGGTAGAGTTATAGATGAGAAGGGAGATCGTTCATTCGAGGAGGTCCAAGTGATTATTAATGTGTCCACTGTAGAAGATCCATCTGATGAAGATTTCGTTCCATTACTTATAGCGCAAACGGAGAAAGAAGGGTATTTCATTATAGACACACCAGCGGGCTACTTTACAGAGGCATTTGCATCCATAGGTATTCCTAAAAAGAATAACGTCGAGGGTCAAGTATTTCATGTACCTATCCGTTTAGAGACAGATAAAGTTACCATGATGACTTCATCGGGACCAGAATTGGAGGATAAATTATTTTTTCCACCCAAATTGATTTTAGTCATCGATACACAATCTGCAGATGAAGATGAGGATTGTGATTGTAATGATTGTGGGTACTTAGATTTTCATAGACCAAAAAAAGTTGTAGATGAGTTTTCATACTATTCTGTAGTACGTGTCACTGAGCCTGATATACAAGGGTACACCTTAGATGAAGATGATGAGATGACGGTTCAAGAAATATTGGATGTGGTACCATTAGCCGAAGAAACGGGAACAAATCGTGTCAATATTCCAATTCGAGTTCAGAGTCAAAAGATTAGAAAGAATGTACTGTTAAAGCATGTAAATGATAGAAAAGGACTAACCTATACTACATTACTTAAAGCGCTCAATGAAAGTAATGCAGCAAAGCTTAAGAATCGTATAAAACCAACGGTTCAGGTATTAGCAAAGGGACGCCATACACTAAATTCTGAACGCGCTATTGATTGGGATGAAGATCCAACAATTTATCAGGCGACTACCTTAGCTTATGGACATTTACTTCAATTTAAGCAAGAGTACGTAAATGACGGATATGGAATGGGGGATTTACTATATAGTTTACCATTAGCACCCGGACAGAAAAAGCAAGTAGTTGTCTTCGATTGGGAACGTCGAGAGTCTGCCTCGCGATCTGAATCTCTTGATTATCAAGAAAGCCTATATAATTCTTTGAGTAGAGATAGGGATATAAATGAAATTGTAAATGGATCCCTTTCTGAGAATACTAGAGGAGGATCTACCGCCAAAGCAGGCGGGTGGGGTGCAGGTGCAGGGATTGGTGCCATTGGTTCAGGGATTGGGGGACTCATTGGTATTGCCGGTGGATCTTCTAAGGCAAGTTCCACGGCTTGGCAAAATTCATCACGGAATACTTCCTTAAATAGCTTACAACAATTAAGAGACCGTACAGTGCAGTCTGCCAATTCTGTACGAAGTCAGCGAAGTACAGTAGTGCAAACTGCTACACAAGGAGAGCGATTTTCGGTGGAGACAGAAGTAGTAGCCAATTATAATCATTGTCATTCTATGACTGTTCAGTACTTTGAAGTATTGCGACATATGCAGATTCGTCAACGATTGTCTAATGTCCAAGGATGTTTATTTATACCACTGATAATGGACACCTTTGATCATCAAAAAATATTGCGCTGGCGAGAATCGCTTTCTAGATTTGTTCGAAGCAGAAGACTGCGTAAAGGTTTCAGGGCTATTGAACGTATTGAAAATGATTATGAGGGCAGTGATCTACCAGAAGGAATGTTTGCTGAAGAAAATATTAATTACCTAGAGGGGGGCATCTATATTAAATTTGACATTCCAAGTCCAAATGACTTAGAGGTGGCAGAAACGAAAGCAGAGTTAACGGCAATCATGGGGCCATTAGCGTTTTTTATACCAAATATCACACGTCATATTGATCGATTGTTTGATGCCGAATTGGAGAAGAGAAATGATATATTTTATGATTATGTAGCTCCAGATATAGCCGCGGCCTTTGTTGAAAACTTGCGTTTTGAAGCAGTTGTTGAAAGTGGTCAAGACGGTAGTGAATCTGTAGTCACTTTACCAATAGATACAACATTGGTAAGTCGCTTTCAGAATAACAGATCTCATTATGTTACTTTACGTCAACACAGTGATTTTGATGGCGTATCTCGATTGAGTATAAAGGCAATTAATATTACCAAAGCCTCAGATGTAACTTTGACCAATGGCACAAGTTTGGCTGATGCGTTGCCACCCAATTCAAAAATAACGGTCACTTCGGGTAAATTAAATTACAGAACTGATTATGCATCAGGTACATTGTTTTCCAAATCGAGAATTTTGGATGACCTAGTGGGATATGGTGGTATAGCAGACGAAAATGAGCGTGTCCGAATTGCAACACCTTTGTCTAGAGCCGAAATGCGAAACCCAAGAAATGAAGACCTAGAGTTGTCCAGTAATTTACAAGATCATTTAAATGACAACTTAGAGGAATACCATAAGGTGATATGGATGTCAATGAGTTCGGAACGACGATTTATGTTTCTTGATGGTATTCAGGTAACGGATTATTCAAATGCGGAGAAATATCCAGCAGGGGTGGTTAGAAGTGTAGCTTCAGTTGTGGAAAATAGAGTGATTGGAATTGTTGGTAATACTATTGTAATGCCTGTTGCTCCTGGTTTTAGATTAGATCCAAATACACGTGGAAAAGATGTAGATTTACTTTCTCTTTATCAACCATTAACTCCTGTAGAACCTATAAATGTTAGTATACCAACAAAAGGAGTGTTCGCAGAAGCTGTTATGGGCAAATGTAATAGTTGTGAAATTAAAGAAGAAGATCGTTTTTGGCGTTGGGAGGAATCTCCAATTCCAGATAATCCAACTGCTATAGGAACTGTTAGTACAGACTCTAGAAGATCTGAACCATTGGATACGACTCCTTCTAATTTCCCGAATCCAATAGTCAATATTCAAAATGCGCCGGATGCGCCAGATCCGACTGGATTGGCAGCTGCACAGGCTTTGTTAGGAACTTCTTCTTTTAAAGATATAACAGGATTGGAGCAAAATCAAAAGAACGCTATTGAAGCACTTAAATCTTCTTTGAGCACTGCTCAGGCCTTTGGGACTAAAGCAGGTGACATGGCAGCACTAGGAGCACAATTAGACGCTATTAAGTCGGCCAAAGAAAATGGAATGCTAGATGAGGATAAGGCGAAAAAGATGACGGAAGACGCGCTAGATACCTTCAACAAAAAGAACAATAAAGAAGCGGAGTCTGCAGATAAGACTTCGACAATTCCAAAGGCAGTAGAGTCTGGTTCAAAAGCCATTAAAGAAGGAGCTGCTAAAGTCAAGGTGAAAGAGAACAATCCAGATGGTTCTTCCACCGAGGTAGATATGGAATCTGAAACTGCAGGTGCAGGTACACCCGATGTAAACTACGACGTTTTAAGGGAGGATTACGATGCGATGTCTAATGAATCTAAAGATAACTTTTAAACACCTTAAGTCATGATAAAATATGTAAGACGTGATGCCAGTAAATTGACTGACACAGAATGGGATACTTTCTTCAGTAATTTTAATGCCAAAATAATCAGCACTAAATTGTCTGGGTCAGATGCTCGCCTCACGACATTAAAGGAGCATGCCAATGAAGTTTCCTTTCCTATTGTTACTGCGTTCGATATTAGTGGAACGGCCATAACCACAACCCCTGATTACAGGACGTTTTCTGGAAATGTAGAAACGCATAATAATGGAATAACAGAAATTTCAGTGCTCAATTATCTCACAAATTTGCACTATTTGGGTAATATGTTTCCCATGATGCTAACTGGGAGTGAGCCTAGTACAAGGAAGAAAATTCATATGACGGACATATTTTTACCCTGGCATAGATTGTATCTGGTAGAATTTGAGACCTTGTTAGGTAGCCCAGCTCACTATTGGAATTGGTATGACGATCAGGCAATACCAACAAAAATGAAAGTGAGTAATCTCAAAGATGTTCTAAAGGATGGAACTACTAAGATATATAAGGATTTAAATAGAAGTTCAGAGGACTTAACAGATGGGAATCTTGGCTCCAATAGAACGGATTTTAGAGATACTTTTAAGAGTCGCTGGAAGAGTTTATACGATTCGGCTAGGATTAATAGTTTCGTGAGTATTGGTGATCGTATCGAAGGTTCGCTCCATAACAACATGCATAGCACCATCTCTGGTGACGCCATGGGTAATTTGTTGTTTTCACCCTATGATCCGATTTTTTGGTTTCATCATAGTTTTGTGGATAAAATATGGGCGGATTTTTACAATACACTTTCTGATGATGAAAGAAATGCCATTGTCGACTACCCGACTGCTGAATTGCCATTTTTTACAAAAAAAGCCGATCAGATTAAGGATATAAAGAAGGACTTGATGATTTCTTTTCAAGGACTATTTAAGGATAGAGGATCTATTTGATAGCAGGTAGGGCCACTTTTTAAGTGGCCTTTTTATTATC
>JAHZIZ010000008.1 GCA_022601215.1 Bacteroidota bacterium | reverse complement strand
CTCAATCACGTCCTCCAAATGGGACAAAAAACCAAAATTAGGACGATTGCGTGCGTTCCAACAGGTATCTGTCCCTTTGTGACATACTGGTCCAGTTGGATTAGCTTGTATTAGTAACGCATCATTATCACAGTCTACCTCCATGGAAACCAGTTCCATAAAGTTACCAGACTCTTCTCCTTTGGTCCAAAGACGATTTTTACTCCGGCTAAAAAAAGTAACTTTCTGTGTTTCTTGTGTTATCTGAAAAGCTTCTTCATTCATAAAGCCTAGCATGAGCACGTTCTTAGTAATTGCGTCCTGTACGACGGCAGGTACTAAATGATCTGGATATTTATTATAATCTATTTCCATATGTTTGGTTTGTTATATTCTTACTGAAATTCCTTGAGATATTAATTCGTTTTTTAGGGTTATTATGTCTATTTCCTTAAAATGAAAGACACTGGCTGCTAGAGCGGCATCTGCGTTTCCTTCAATAAAGGCATCTGTGAAATGATGAGATAAACCCGCCCCTCCTGAAGCGATAATAGGGATATTAACCATGCTAGAAAGTTGAGCCAACGCCTCATTGGCAAAACCACTTTTAGTCCCGTCGTGATCCATGGAAGTGAATAGAATTTCTCCTGCTCCTCTTTGCTCCACTTCCTTTGCCCATGTAAACAGATCTATCGATGTTGGTTCTTTACCGCCAACCAAGTGAACAATCCATGATTTATCAATTTGTTTTGCATCTATAGCAACAACCACACATTGGGAACCAAAAGTAGCTGCCAGTTCGTTTATTAATTCTGGACGTTTTACAGCGGCAGAATTAATCGAAACTTTGTCAGCTCCATTTCTTAAAAGCAATCTAACATCATCTATAGACGCAATACCTCCACCGACAGTAAAAGGTATGTTGATTTGCTCCGCTACTGCTAGCACTAAATTTGCCAAAGTTTTTCTTCGTTCTTCTGTCGCTGAGATGTCCAGAAACACCAATTCATCGGCCCCTGTTTCGGAATATAATTTGGCCAAAGCAACTGGATCACCCGCATCTCTGAGGTTCACAAAATTAGTCCCTTTAACAGTTCTACCATTTTTTATATCCAAACATGGAATGATTCTTTTTGTAATCATAATTGACTATCCTATTTTAGTACCGTTAGGAACTGTTCGTTCTGGACTTAGCAGTATTACGTCCTTATTATCTCCAAGTCCTCCCATCACCAAACATTCACTCATCATCGTTGCGATTTGTTTTGGTGGAAAATTGACAACTGCTACTACTTGCCTGCCAATTAATTCGATAGGTTGATAAAGCGTCGTTATTTGAGCTGACGTTTTTTTAGTTCCGAAGGGTCCAAAATCCACAGTCATTTTATAGGCAGAATTCTTTGCTTCTTCAAACACTTCGGCGGTAAGAATAGTACCAATTCGCATATCAACTTTTGCAAAATCAGACCATGATATCATATCGTCGTTATTCATATTCATGTATTTAATATATAAGATTCCAATTCTTTCAAATTAATTCTATTTTCGTATATCGCTTTTCCAATAATAGTGCCTTCACATCCTAGTTTGGCTAACTTAGGGAGTTCTTCAAAAGTAGAAATACCTCCCGAAGCAATTAGTTTCACCTTTGTTGATTTCAAAATAGTTTCATATAATTCAAAACTAGGTCCTTGTAACATCCCATCTTTACTAATATCGGTGCAAATCACATAAATCACTCCCCCTTTCTCATAGTCTTGTATAAAGGGAATAACCTCCTTATCACTTTCTTCTAGCCAGCCGGAGATCGCTACTTTACCATTATTGGCATCAGCTCCCAAAATAATTTTTTGGGCTCCATACTTCTGCAACCAACTTTTATACATGGAAGGATCTTTCACTGCTATACTGCCGCCTGTCACTTGTGTTGCGCCACTTTCAAAGGCAATTCGAACATCATCAGAGCTCTTTAATCCACCGCCAAAATCTATCTGCAAGTTGGTTTTATTTGCAATCTCTTCCAAAACGCTATGGTTAACAATGTGTTGGCTTTTAGCTCCATCTAAATCTACCAAGTGAAGGTGACGGATTCCATGAGCTTCAAATGCTTTAGCCACTTCTAGCGGCTGTTCATTATATATCTTTTTAGTAGTGTAGTCTCCTTTTGAGAGTCGGACACACTTACCGTCAATAATATCTATAGCTGGTATTATTCTCATAAATTAATAAAATTTTGCAATAATTGTCTTCCTACACTACTTGATTTTTCTGGGTGGAATTGAGTCCCATAAAAATTATCTTTTGCCAAGGCAGCACTATAATTTATACCATAGTTACAACTAGCAATAGTATCTTCAATTAATGGAGCATAATAACTATGAACCATATAAATAAAATCTCCTTCCAAAATGCCATTAAACAGTTCTGAACTAGGATCCTGTATAGCATTCCATTGTATTTGAGGCACCTTTACTTCTTGATTAAATCGTTTGACGGCCGTGTTAAAAATCCCTAGACCTACAGTATTACCTTCTTCCGAGGACTCACACATTAATTGCATGCCCAGGCATATCCCCAACACGGGTTGAATTAGCGAGGGGATTAGAATATCCAAACCGCTATCCTTCAGTTTGGTCATGGCGCTACTCGCCTCACCTACACCTGGAAAAATCACTTTATCGGCCTTTCGTATTGTTTCAGGATCCTTACTTAATACAGCTTGATACCCTAATCGTGCCAGGGCAAATTCAATACTTTTAATATTTCCTGCACCATAATTTATTATTACTATATCCATTACAACATTCCTTTAGTTGAAGGTAAAATCATTTTTTCGGCATCTCTTTTTACTGCTGCTTTAATGGCCTTTGCAAAAGCCTTAAAGATGGACTCAATCTTGTGATGTTCATTGTTTCCCTCTGCCTTAATATTTAAATTCGCTTTTGCGCCATCGGTGAAACTTTTAAAGAAATGATAAAACATTTCAGTAGGCATTTTCCCGATCATTTCCCTTTTAAATTGGGCTTCCCAAACCAGCCAATTCCTCCCTCCAAAATCAATAGCCACTTGAGCGAGACAATCGTCCATTGGCAAGCAAAATCCGTATCGTTCTATGCCTAGTTTATTCCCTAAGGCCTTAGCAAATACTTCCCCTAAAGCGATGGCAGTATCTTCAATGGTGTGGTGTTCATCCACTTCTAAATCACCCTTTACCATAATTTCTAAATCCATCTGACCGTGTCTTGCAATTTGATCAAGCATATGATCGAAAAAGGCGATACCTGTATCTATTTGAGCCTTTCCTGTTCCATCTATATTGAGCGCAATAGAAATATCTGTTTCATTTGTCGTCCTTACCAAGGAGCCTTTCCTGTCCCGAAGCTTTAAAAATTCATAGATCTTTTGCCAATCATTACTTTCTAGCGCAATACTCGACGAGAGTTCCTCATCTGAAATGGTAGTTTCACCTACTCCAAGATTCGTCTCATCATTGATAAAAATTCCTTTACTTCCAAGATTTTTAGCCAATTCCATATCTGTCAATCGATCTCCAATTACAAAGGAGTTCTCCAAATCGTATGACTCTGAAAAATACTCAGTCAATAAGCCCGTTCCTGGTTTCCTTGTTGGAGCATTTTCGTGTGGAAACGTCCTATCTAAAAATACCTTATTAAAAACAACATCTTCATTCTTAAATGCAGTTAGGATGAAATTGTGTACGGGCCAAAATGTATCTTCAGGAAAGGCATCCGTACCCAATCCATCCTGATTAGTAATCATGACTAATTCGTAATCCAGTTCTTTTGCGATCTTTCCTAAATAGGTAAAGACTTTAGGATAAAAAATCATTTTTTCGAAAGCGTCAATTTGCTCGTCAGCTGTTTCTTTAATGATAGTCCCATCTCGGTCTATAAATAATACACGCTTTTTCATTATTCAATCTGTTTTAAGGCGTTAATTAATTGGTCATTTTCTGAAGGAGTCCCCACGGTGAATCGCAGTGTGTTAGCACAAAGTGGTTGGCTACTTCTATTTCTTACTACTATTCCTTTCTCAATAAGTTGGTGGTAGCGCTTGGGAGCATCATCTACTTGAGCTAATAAAAAGTTGGCATCACTAGGGAATATTTTTTGAATACAGGTAAGCTCTGACATTAGGTTGCACAGCCGCTCTTTTTCTTTCACTATGATGGATACTTCATTAATCACGCTCTCCACATTTAACAAGCCTTCTAGCGCTCTTTGTTGCGTAAGGCTGTTTACGTTATAAGGCGGTTTAATCTTTTTTAGAATAGAAATTATTGCGTCTGACGCAAAGCAAATTCCTAATCGAATCCCAGCCATTCCATATGCCTTAGATAAAGTTTGTGTTACCACAAGGTTGGGGTACTTATTCAATTGAGTTATCCAACTTTCTTTTTCAGAAAAATCAATATAAGCTTCGTCGATGACAACAATACCGTTAAAGTCTCGCAACAACTTCATTATTATCTCTTGATCAATACTATTACCCGTTGGATTATTTGGTGAACATAGAAATAATAATTTTGAATACTCATCTTGTGCTGCCAGTATTTCTGGGATCCTTGGTTGAAAAGTACGATCCAAAAGTATTTCTCTATACGCTACAGCATTAATAGCGCTAAGTACTTTATACATCCCATATGTTGGTGGCAACGAGATAACATTGTCCTTATTAGGCTCACAAAAAGCTCTAAATAATAAATCAAGTACTTCATCACTACCGTTCCCGAGCAAAATTTGTGAAGTATCTACTCCTTTTTGCATGGCTAATAGAGCCGTAATGGATTGTTGATTGGGATCGGGATACCGATTCACACCATTTTCAAACGGATTCTCATTGGCATCTAAAAATACCATGTCCCGATCGAGATCGGTAAATTCATCCCTTGCTGAACTATAGGGGCTCGCATTTAGTATATTCGAGCGCACATACTTATTGATATTAAAACTATTCATCCTTTAAATCATTTAAACGAAGACTCATGGCATTCACATGTGCTTGGAGACCTTCAGCACGAGCCATTTGTTCAACGGCAGGTCCTATATTTTTTATACCTAGTTTTGATATTTTCTGAAAAGTCATACTCTTCAGAAAGCTATCTAGATTCACACCACTATACTGTTTCGCATATCCATTTGTGGGAAGGGTGTGATTGGTCCCCGAAGCATAATCTCCAGCACTTTCAGGCGTAAAATTTCCAACGAAAACAGAGCCGGCATTTCTAATATTTTCAACAAAAAAATCTTCGTTCTTACTACATACAATAAAGTGCTCAGGACCATAACTATTTATTAATTCTAAGGACATTTTTTCATCAAGCATTTTTATTAATTTGGAATTATTAATAGCCTGAATAACAATGCCTTTACGAGGCAACACATTAAGTTGTACTTTAAGTTCTATCTGAACTTCATCGAGAAGTGTTTGCGATGTCGAAACCAAGATCACTTGACTATCGACACCGTGCTCAGCTTGGCTCAAAAGATCGGCAGCTACATAACCCGCATTTGCGGTCTCATCAGCATATATTAACAACTCACTTGGACCCGCTGGCATGTCAATAGCAACATCGTATTTAGTAGCGATTTGTTTTGCTACTGTCACAAACTGATTTCCGGGGCCAAAAATCTTATACACTTTTGGTATCGTTTCCGTTCCAAAAGTCATAGCGCCAATTGCTTGAATCCCTCCTACTTTAAAGATCCTTGTAATACCGCAAAGCGCTGCAGTATATAAAATAACGGGATTAATAGCTCCACTTTTATCCGGAGGGGTACACAGCACCACATCGTTGCACCCGGCGAGTCTAGCAGGGATGGCCAACATTAGTATAGTAGAAAATAAAGGTGCGGATCCACCAGGAATATATAATCCTACTTTTTCGATAGGTCTCTTTTCCTGCCAGCATAGTACTCCTGGTACTGTTTCGACTGTGATTGGGTCTGTTTTTTGAGCAGAATGAAAAGCCTCGATGTTACGCTTCGCTAAATCAATAGCCTGTTTGAGTTCATCTTCCACCAAATTTGTAGCTGCTTCTATTTCGGCATAATCCACCGATAAGTTTTCTATTGTAACCCCATCAAACAACTGTGTGTACTTTTTTATCGCTACATCTTTTTTGAGTTTAATTTCATTAAAAATCTCCACAACAGTGGCTTCAATGTCTTTGACTGTTTGGGTTGGGCGCTTTAAAATTTCGGACCAATCCGCTCTATTTGGTTCATTAAATATCTGCATTACAATACCATTTTTTCTATGGGACATACTAGAATTCCTTCGGCTCCAGCTTCTTTTAATTGATCTATAACATCCCAAAATCTATCTTGTTCAACTACACTATGCACACTGCTCCATTTGTCATCGGCCAAAGGCAAAATTGTTGGGCTTTTCATGCCTGGTAAAATTGAAACAATCGCGTCTAATTTATTATTAGGAGCATTGAGTAATACATACCGCGATTTTCTCCCTTTCAACACCGCTTGCATTCGGAATCTAAGTTTACTCAATATTAAGTTCTCTTGGTCAGAAATAGATGGAGAAACGGCCAATACAGCTTCGCTTTGCATCATGACCTCCACTTCTTTTAAGTTATTCTTAAACAAAGTGCTACCACTACTTACAATATCACAAATAGCATCTGCCAAACCAATATTTGGTGCAATTTCAACACTCCCGTTAATAATGTGGAGTTCTGCATCTACGCCATGCAACGCCAAGTATTGTTTGGTGGTGTTAGGATATGAAGTTGCAATTCGCTTCCCATTAAGATCCGCTATTGAATCATATTTAAACATTTTGGATACAGCCAGGGACACTCTGCATTTAGAAAATCCCAATCGCTCGGCAATAGTGATATCATTTCCTTTCTCTACAAGTACATTCTCCCCAATGATGGCACAGTCTACCACACCATCCTTTAAATATTGAGGGATATCTCCATTGCGCAGATAATAAATCTCGGCAGGAAAATTCTTGGCTTCAGCTTTTAATTGATCTTTGCCATTATCAATGGAGATCCCACTGTCTTTAAGGAGTTGTAAGGAATCTTCATTGAGTCTTCCTGACTTCTGTACTGCTATTTTTAATTTTTTCATTGCAATTATTTAATTTTTGGACATAAAAAAACCCGTTTGATTTCTCAAACGGGTTCGCATATTTTTAAAATTTAAAACATACCATTATCACCTCGCCTGAGCCAGTAGTGGATAATGATGATGATGTAAATTTAGAAAGTTCATAACTATGGTACAAAGCTAAGTAAAAAATTGTTGATGCCCTGTGAAAAACATATTATTTTTTTAGCATAAAAGCATCAATTAATTTATTAAGTTTGTTAGAACGACCATTTTTTATTTCAATAACCCTGTAACAACCTGTTTTCCCTAATGAAAAACTTCTTGATTGCCTTTCTGGTTTTCTTGGTATGGTCTTTCTTTGGGCTATGGTTATATTCTTGGTTAGACCCAATTAAAAGCTCTACAGATACTTCAACAAATGTCGCCAGCGCTTTGACGGACTCGGACGCAAGTATTTCTAATGATGAACCTTTATTGATTGAAGACACTTTGGAATTGACTCAAGAAGTAACCGATACACTTAGTCTTTCTGAAAATATTGAATTAAGGGATAATGAAACTGTTCTTCCCATGGGGCTTAAAGCCACTACAATGAATGGAGACTTATTGTTTTTATTCGATAAAGGGATTACAATTTCAATAAATACTTCAGAAATAAGAATTCCGACTGAAATTTTAGATTTCAAATACAAACTCAACACCTATTTCATAGAACATCCAAATGAAGAACTGCATATAGCATCGCTATACAGCCCATCTGAAAATATTGTATCTCCCAATTTCGGAATCCAAAGAGGGAAACAAATTGAAGAGCTTTTAATCACAACGGGGATTCCGAAGCATAAAATTGTTATCATTCCAGTTATCAGGGAAGTTTTTGGTGAGAATGATGAGTTTGAGAATGGAATTTCTTTTAGCACACACCCATTAG
>JAHZIZ010000079.1 GCA_022601215.1 Bacteroidota bacterium | reverse complement strand
GTGAAGCTATATCCATTGTAAGTGTTGATGAAAACGACTATATAAAAGGGATTGAAAAGTTGCTAGGACAACGGTTAGAAAGTGATGTTATTGAAGGTTTTGAGCCTACAGAGAGCTTACAAGATGTGCTAGAGAAAAAGGCCGAAAATAAGGCTGCCAATCAGAGGGGAAGACAAAATAGTAGGAAGAAGGAGCAGTCCGGCGGTTCTTCTAAGAAAAACACGTCTTCACAGTCTAGACGTCGTAACTCGAGACGTCGTTAATACTTTTTAATAGGGCTTACTGGTACCCAATACCAGTGAATCCTACCCAATGCGTTTGGTTCGCAGGTGCGGTATGTCCCATGCCAATATCTACAACCTCAATATGGGGGTTGTGAAAACTACTTCGATAATCGATCATAGTTCCAATTAGCGGTTCTTTGTTCTCCCTCATGAAATAATGTAGTTTATCTGCTAATAATAGTCCGAATGGAGTGGAATATCGACCACACCAAGTCCATCTATAAGCTTTATAATCGTTGGGTTCGACCAATTGCTCTGTAAACTGTTTTACTCGAGAAGAGGTTACAGGGCCTGTTAAGTAAGCCGCAATTAGGTTAAGATCTTTCTGTCTAGCTTTTTCGGTGCCAATTGAGTCAACACCAAAACGCGCAAAATCACCTCCCCAGCCCGTATTACCATAGTGGATGGCGTCATTAGAAATTACAATGGCAACGTCTTTTCCATAGGATAGTTTTCGTTCTCTTAACAAGACCGCCAAGTTTTGAGAAAGATCATCAGAGAAGACTTCCATGTCCGTATACCGCATATACGGTACAAGCAGTGGAATGATTTCTAGATTGGGGTTCATCCGTTTAAGAAAAGGAGTAATGGCTTCTAATGAATGTTCTAATTGCATCATGGAATCATGAACAATATAAGTGTCAGATTTTAGTCGTTTTATAAGGTCATTTCGTAGTGGTGAAATGGTTATTTTACCATCCGCAGAATTCCAGTGCGTATAACTTCCAAAGATTACTTTATCTTTTAACTCATAGTTTCTTGCACTATGAGCTACACCAACAAGGACAATAGTTTTGGCTTTAATGCCTAGCAAAGTTTTGTAATATAATCCTCCTGCATATGCGTAGTCATCATGCGGGCAAATAGCAGCTTTTAATAGGGATGTGGTTGGCGTTTTGTCTACCGAGGAAATACGATCAATGATACTGTCTAATTGCCAATCGTATTGCGCAAAGCCAGTAGTATCTATTTGCTTGCGAACCCAATGATCTTTATTGGAATTTTGCTTACAGGAACTAAAACTTAGTGTTGCGGTAAAAGTGATTAGAAGTAAATAACGCATAAGAATCTATTTCATTAAAAATACGAAATAATCCGGAACAAGGTCCTTAGTGCCCTATAGGCAAACAATTAAAATTATAATTACCAAAGGGAGGGTTGTCAATCTAAATTCCAATGTTCGAAAACTACTTTTATTGAATTTATTTCTTCTTTACTCTTTAGAGTGAGTCGGTATCAAGTTTTAAAAAAGTCTGGTCACGTTTGGATAGATTTTCATGTGGCGACTTAGCGTTACTGTGTAAGGCTATAATCATTTTGGCGGCACTGCTTGTATCCTCCATAATACTCTTTAAACCTTAAATATTTATGAAACGTTACCCTTTGTCACTACCCTCCCAATTTGTATCTTTGCAATTCTTAAAATAGAAGCAAGCATATGTTCGATAATTTAAGCGATAAGCTGGATAAAGCACTTCACGTCCTCAAAGGACATGGAAGTATAACAGAGGTAAATGTTGCAGAGACTTTAAAGGAGGTGCGACGTGCACTTCTTGATGCCGATGTTAACTTTAAAATTGCGAAAGAGTTTACCAAGCGTGTTAAAGAAAAGGCCTTAGGTCAAGATGTATTAACTACCCTACAACCGGGTCAGTTAATGGTGAAAATTGTGAAAGATGAGTTGACCGAACTCATGGGAGGCGATGCAGAAGGGATTAACTTAAGTGGAACTCCAAGTGTCATTCTGATGTCTGGTCTACAGGGTAGTGGTAAAACTACTTTTTCTGGAAAGTTGGCTAACTTCTTAAAAACTAAAAAAACCAAGAAACCACTTTTAGTCGCCTGTGATGTATATCGTCCTGCGGCAATTAACCAGTTACATGTAGTTGGAGAACAAATAAAAGTAGACGTTTACAGTGAAGAAGGAAACATGGATCCTGTTGCAATTGCGACGAATGCGATTGCTCATGCCAAGCAGCATGGACACAATGTAGTAATTGTGGATACCGCTGGCCGTTTAGCTGTGGATGAAGAAATGATGGTGGAGATTGAGAATGTTCATAAAGCGATCGCTCCTCAGGAAACTCTTTTTGTTGTAGATTCCATGACTGGGCAAGATGCTGTGAATACAGCAAAGGCGTTTAATGAGCGACTTAATTTTGACGGGGTTGTGTTGACCAAATTAGATGGTGATACACGTGGTGGTGCAGCGATCTCTATTAAGAGTGTTGTAGATAAGCCTATCAAGTTTATTGGTACCGGTGAAAAAATGGATGCCATTGACGTATTCCATCCTTCTCGTATGTCGGATCGTATTTTAGGGATGGGTGATGTTGTTTCTTTAGTAGAAAGAGCTCAAGAACAATTTGATGAAGAAGAGGCTAGAAAGCTTCAAAAGAAGATTGCAAAAAACCAGTTTGGTTTCGATGACTTCCTTAAGCAAATACAGCAGGTGAAGAAAATGGGAAGTATGAAGGATTTAGTGGGAATGATTCCTGGTGCTGGAAAAGCTTTGAAAGGTATGGATATAGATGATGACGCTTTTAAGCATATTGAGGCCATTATCCATTCTATGACACCAGAAGAACGAACGAAACCAGCCATGATTAATTCAAGTAGAAAGAAACGAATCGGAAAGGGAAGTGGAACTTCTGTCCAGCAAGTAAATCAGTTGTTAAAACAATTTGATCAGATGAGTAAGATGATGAAGATGATGCAAGGTGGCGGTGGAAAACGTATGATGCAAGCTATGAATAAAATGCGATAATCGCTTATCAATAAATTAAATTCAACATGACATTACTCGACGGAAAGAAAATTTCAAACGACATTAAGAATGAAATCGCTGCTGAAGTCCAAAAAATGAAGGACAACGGTGAGAAAGTGCCGCATTTGGCTGCAGTGTTGGTCGGCGATGATGGAGCGAGTCTTACCTATGTTGGGAGTAAAGTCCGTGCCTGTGAGCGTATAGGTTTCGAATCTACTTTGGTTAAATTGCCAAATACTACCACTGAAGTGGAATTGTTGAAAAAAATTAAGGAACTGAATGAAGACGATGCGATTGATGGCTTCATTATTCAGTTGCCTTTGCCTCCTCAAATTAATGAGCAAAAAGTCTTGATGGCAGTAGATCCGCATAAGGATGTGGATGGATTCCATCCGGAGAACTTCGGAAAGATGGCGTTAGATATGAGTACATTTATTCCTGCGACACCTTTTGGAATTTTGGAATTGTTAGAGCGTTATAAGGTGGAAACCAAAGGAAAACATACCGTGGTAATTGGAAGAAGTCATATTGTTGGGCGCCCTATGAGTATTCTAATGAGTAGAAAAGGATGGCCAGGAAATAGTACAGTAACGTTAACGCACAGCCGAACGGAAGATTTGTCAAAAATCACTAAGGAGGCCGATATCATTATTTCAGCTTTAGGTGTTCCTAAATTTGTGAAGGCAGATATGGTAAAGGATGGAGTCGTGATTATTGATGTTGGAATTACCCGAGTCCCAGATGAAAATCACCCTAAAGGTTATGTGATTACTGGCGATGTAGACTTCGAAAAAGTTAGTGAAAAAGCCTCGTTTATTACACCTGTACCTGGTGGTGTAGGTCCAATGACGATAGCTATGTTATTAAAAAATACTTTGCTAGCTAGAGAACAGCGTAGCGAGAAGTAAGAACTATCATAGTAGTATCTTTCAAAACAAATAATGCCCTTTCCGTGAAAAGGGCATTATTTGTTTTGATAGGTGCTATTTTGTTTTTAGTGCGATTACGATCATACAGACGCGACCTATTAAAAAGGTAACGAAACCAAATAAGGTAGTAAGCAAGGCTACTTTAAGTCCTCCCGCTACTAAAGGTGTTGCTACATTGTCCACAGCCTGAATGGCGTCGAATGCAGAAATTAAGCCGATAGTGGAACCAAGAAACCCCCAGATCATACCAAATAGACTAAAATGACCAATGAGTTGGGACATTTTTTTAGGATCTTTTTTTTGTGCTAAGGCTACTATTAGAAGACCGATCATAATAAAGATAATTAGCAAAAGAGGTATCATAAATGTAGGGCCTCCGTCTTTGATAATGTTGATGATAAGAAACATATTTATTTTGTTTAAATGTTATACAGTCTCAAATGTATCTCGTAATGCATATTCAAGAAAAATAAAGCGGTGAATGACTATCTTTTACCCAAATATAACCTGGTAAGGCAGTAAAGCTACAAATAAGTTTATGGTTTGGTTGTTTATCGTTTGTATTTGGTATTCCGTCTTATTAGTTGTTATTATTTATAGAAAATACTGACCTTTACAGGATGGTGAAGTTACTCTTTCACAAACTTAGGTTTCTACCATTGCATCTTGTTTTTTGGGTACTGGTCTGGCTGTTTTATGTGTACTTTTTTAGTTACACTGCTAATGATCAAGAGTTTGTGTTTTGGTTTTCATCAAGTGTATTGCCTATTACTATTATTACGACTTATTTGTTTTCGTATTATCTTATTCCGAAGTATTTAATAGTAAAAAAGCATCGTCTTTTTAT
>JAHZIZ010000078.1 GCA_022601215.1 Bacteroidota bacterium | reverse complement strand
CCGAAAGCCGCTTCAAATTCTTCCAGGGTGTACATACCCACTTTAGTAAAAAATAAGCTTACAAATATATCGGAATGTTTGGCAACATTATTGTACTCATCTTGTAACCGAGTTTTAGACATGGCGTCAATGAAGTTCTCCCAAAGTTCTAGTTCTATGAAAATCCCCTTTTTATAAAGCTGCTGATTCTCACGATGAATGAAAATTTCAAATTGCTCTCTTTCTTCTTTAAGTTCTGCTGAAGAAGCCAGAAATATTTTAATGTGTTTTTGGGTGCCCTCCCTATCAATGGGTGTGGAATATCCATTCAGGACATCAGTTACAGGAAGGTCTTCATCCAGCTCAACGTGGTACCAGGGTTTATTTTTATCTTCCAATTTAATGAGCTGCAAATAGTCCAGCCAATGATCTTTATATAGCACCTCCTGCTTGATCTGCATTTGTGGAAACGGTTTGTGCAACTTGCGGAAGGTTTCTCGGATAGCGTAGAGATAGCTACGACCCTCGCCTTTACTTCCTATTACTTCAATATGGATATAGTTCTTGCGATAAGTTTGGTAGACTTTTGCTTGGCAAGATCCATTTGAAATAAACACACCACTCCGCCATCGTTTCTCATCCACGATGTCCTGGTGCATTTCAACGATAAACCGTGTCATAAAAACATCGGGTGAAAAATCGTCATAGTTATAACGAAAATGCATGGAATTATGTCCATGCCATTCAAAATCTGGCTCTATGTCTTCAAAAAGATCTGGAATGAAATAAATATCCCGTTGGTCTTTTGCGGCATAACAGAGATCGAATTTTTTCATCAGCTCTAAAAGATAATTGTGTCTCTCCTTTGGGAATCTGTTCTTTGGAAGGATGCGTTCCAGGTTTTTAATATGCAATCGACCTTTGGCTTCATCTTTAACTTTGGGATCATTAATGATGGTATAGACTCCATCCATAATCCATTGTGGGTTAATCACATTAGTATCGATCAGGCGCGGGTCATCGACAAAGCTAACGACGGCGCCAATTATACTTAGAAGTTTAAGGTTGCTTTTGCGCTCTTCTTCGGGTAGTTCTTTAATAAATTCAAGATTTTCATATTCTTGATAAGTGATGAAATCAGAACCTTTTTCTTCCAACTTTTCCAATTCTTTTTTAACGGTAAACCACTCTGGAGAACGTTCTTCGAAAACGCCCGGCATCAAGTTCTTATCACTTACGATTGTTGCTATTTTCTTTTTTAAAAGCGCAAGTGTGTCAACGGCTTTACTATCGTCACAATCATTGATGCAGGTTCTTACAAAACCAACAATATTAGGGTAATCCCGCTCTAGGCTTTTTCTATCTAAATCGTGTGGATCGATATCTATTTTATTGATTACTACCAAAACGGGCGCTTTATTGCCCAACTGGTTAGCCAGCTTAAGCCAATGATTGAGTTCATTTCGTTCTCTGCGTGCAAGTGTAACCAGTATGTATAAAGTGCGTTCCGAGAAAAAGAATTGGTGTGTGCTGCGCATAAACTCTTGCCCACCAAGGTCCCAAATATTTAAGCGGATATCTTTGTCTTTATAGGGAACATTGACCTGACTCCGCTCTATGCCATGCGTGGTCTTTATCTCTCTATTAATCTCTCCCTTTCGGAGTAATTCTATCAAATGCGTTTTGCCATAATTGCTTTCTCCAATAAATATTACTTTGGCTTCATGTATGGATTGCAGTGTTCCGGCTTGTTGCGCCCTTTGCCATTTAAGTATTTCTTTGATTTGTTCTTTTGGAGAAAGCTCATATACTTCAGCGCCTACTTGAAAACAATTATTTCTAATATCAAGTTGTTTTATCTTAGTCAGTTTTTCGATAGCTTCTGGAAGTGTGGTCAGTTGATTGTCAAACAAATCAAGATGAATTAAATTAGTCAGCTCTTGGATAGCTTCTGGGAGTATAGTCAGTTGATTGTCATACAAATTAAGATAAGTTAAATTAGTCAGCTCTCCGATAGCTTCTGGGAGTATAGTCAGTTGATTGCCTTCCAAATCAAGTTGTTTTAACTTAGTCAGCTTTCCGATAGCTTCTGGGAGTATAGTCAGCTGATTGCGATCCAAATCAAGATGAGTTAAATTAGTCAGATCAAGTATCTCTTTTGGAAATTCTGGTAGTTGAAGTTCAGATAAGTCCAAATCTGTCGAATTCTTTTTTCTGGCCTCCTGAATGAGCTTCAATGCTTCTTGATAATTTTCATCCATAGATTTTTATTCTCCACTTTCCTCGTTTAAGGTACGTATAACGTTTAAATTGAGGGGCAACCCAGGAACTAAAGAGCTCACATAGCTTGATCTCTGTATGTTTCATTCTTGTAACAAAAGTATCAGCCCTTACATTTGATATTTCTGATTCTATCATTGGGGCAGACTAGACTGTTCTTGCGCCATTGACGAAGCAAATCAATGAACGGCATGATTCATTGAGCCACATAACCGCGCATTACTGGTTATCACAACTCTAGGGTCTACCATCGTTCTTTGTAGGATGACAAGCGCGGTTCCTAAATGGTCAATTGATGCGGGTTGTCTGGTGTGTCGAAAGAACCCCCCATCCGTTTTCATTCATAGCACATTGTTAACTGTTTAACGGTGAATCTTACCATCCGTCCCTTTGGTTAATTGATTAACCAATTTACCCTCAACATCGCGTAAGTAAACCTCGGCGCCTCGGCGGCATTTTCCAAGAACGCTTTTTTAAGGTAATCTGATTAATTTTCTTCTAGAAAAAGTTGGGGCTTCAATTATGTATGATTGGTCAAAACGCATTATATTACTATTTCTCTTAACGCTATGGGTATTAACTACTCCATCATTAGCTCAACAGGTGGAGGTAGAACCATTAACTGAACAGGTTGAGCCAGAACTAAAACCAGAGCCGGAAATAAAGAATATCCATTTCGGTAAAATATTTATTGATCTGTGTGAGTCACCAAATGAAAGTGCGCGAAGATCATGTGGAGAAGTTGTGATTTCATTGCTCAATGCACATGTTGAAATGACGCGTAAAGATCCTTCACAAAGAACGATTTGTCCGGCGCGGACTTTAACTGCTGAAGAAGGTAGACGAGCCTTTTTGCGTTGGGCCAATTTATCGCTTGAAGCACGCACTATAGATTTTCAGGAATTGGTCATGAACGCATTGCGAATATTATATCAATGTGACAAAGATCTGTATGATAAGGTTTAACCCGAATATTCCATACATTGCCTCATTAAATTTTTCTCGTGCTTATCATTTCTATATATCTGACTAAAAGGGTCTACCATTGGATCTTGCAGGATAATAAGTGCGGTTCCTGAATGGTAGATTAGTGCGGATTGTTTGGTGTGTCGAGAGAAACCCCAAAGGTTTTCATTCTTAGCACAT
>JAHZIZ010000077.1 GCA_022601215.1 Bacteroidota bacterium | reverse complement strand
CTCATTCTCTCAAATGTTTCAGTCACCATAGAGAAAGGAGAATTTGTGTATCTTATAGGAAAGACAGGAAGTGGCAAGAGTAGTTTTATGAAAACGCTATATGGCGATTTACCATTACAAGAAGGTGGCGGGCATATTGTAGGTTTCGACCTTCCTACGTTAAAAGAAAAGGACATTCCTTTTTTAAGAAGGAAATTAGGAGTGGTTTTTCAGGATTTTAAGTTATTAAATGACCGCACGGTCAAAGACAACTTATTATTTGTATTAACGGCTACAGGATGGAAAGATAAGACTGAAATGGACTCCAGAATTGACGCAGTGTTGGATAAGGTTGCTATGAAAACCAAAAGTTTCAAATACCCATATCAACTATCTGGTGGAGAACAACAACGGATTGCCATTGCAAGAGCTTTGCTCAATGATCCAGAATTAATCATTGCTGATGAGCCAACTGGAAATCTAGATCCGCAGACTAGTGTAGAGGTGATGGAAGTATTGCAGGAGATTAATAAAAATGGAAACACAATTCTAATGGCAACGCATGATTATGCGTTACTCTTAAAATATCCATCCAAGACCTTAAAATGTGACGATAATCAGGTATTCGAAGTAGTTCAAAAAACAATTTAATTTTCTAAGATACCTGGGTCTCTTAACACCAAATCACATTCTTTTTTTACACTTGGGTCTATCGTAAGTTTTATACTTCCTTGACTATTCGGTTTAAGATGGGTATTCTCAGAAAGAACTATACGTTGTTTAGCTGTTATATGAAGTGTTGCTTTATCGGTAAACTTCTGATTGTTTATTCGTAACTCTTTAGATAATGCGGTTAGCTTAAAATCCCATCTTGAAAAATTTTGATTTTTTATATAGGCTATCTCATTCTCGTTATACAATTGATACACCATTTCCACAGCATCTCCAGTTTGTAATATTCCAGATCCATACATCCCAGCATAAGGTTTATTTTGAGGAATGTGATCAATATTCCATGAAGTCATTTTAAGGATACCTTCCACCTCATCCACCGGCAAACAGGGGTATAACGAAAACATGAGACCAATGGTCCCCGTTATTAGAGGTGCTACTGCAGAAGTAGCAGATCCGGTACTCATTTCAATTTCATCTTTTAAAAACAACTTTCCGTATCTAAAAATCCCAACTGATGGACCTAAAATATCTATTTCTGTATTAAGGTTTCTCACCGAAGCAGGATAAATATATGGAGCCGTAAGGGTATCATTATTTCTAAACCCAGCCGTTCTTCCTACAAAACCCCGGATATTTTCGGCATAATAATTCACTTCTCCTTGCTTATTTATTGACTTCTGTATGTTTTCAGTATACTCCTCATAGCGATGCATGGCAGAAGAGATTGCAATCACCTTATCATACGAAGCTAAATAATTAAAACGTCTCCCTTTGTGCTTTGGATAAGACATATTTCCTCCTGTTGCTACAATAATAGTCCCATTTTCATACATCTCATTAATAGCATCTTGAGCTGTTTGATAATAGGTAGTACTCCCTCCCCAACTACAATTAATTACTTTAGCGCCGGCTCTAGATAACTCCAACAGTTGAGCGACATTTTTAAAATCACCATGGCTAGTAGAAGCAATATTACAATTGTAACAAAGACCCGCAACTCCAAAGGCATTATCACCAGCTCCAACTGCCGTTTCAGCAACTCCTAGACCATGACCTTTCACCATAGGAGAATCTTTATACTTTTTAATCCTTCCTTTAAACTCTATATCTGCTGTATCTACAAAGGCATCAGAAATCCCAACAACAATGTCTGGGTTACCAGTAGTATAATACCATGCCTTAGGCACACCTAGAAAATCTAGATAATCTAAATTTACCTGTGCTCCCAAATTGTCACCTATCGTACTTGTTAGACCATAATCATTAGGTTCAAATATTTTTTTATCATCTTCTAAAATATGTTCTCCAAAATAGAATAAATGGGACGCCTTGTCCAACAATTCACCCATTAAGGTCGCATCATTACACCTTACAAAAAATGTGCGTTTCAGCTCATTTTTCTTTGAATTTCGATATGTCTTTTTAAATTGATAGACTTTATAGGATGCTAAGACTTCCCGTAAAACTGAATCGTCACCCTTATAATGCAACGTCCCACCATTCTCATCAAAAGAAGGGACAAATGAGGTTGTGCGTGCTCTTAGATAAAACCAAGCATCGTCCTGTTGGCTCAGTCCAGTTAAGGACACCAATAAACATAGGAGAAGAAGCATTCTATTCATCCTTCTAAAATACAATAATTTACATTGAATGATAAAACCTTACTGTCAAAAGCGGCTAAATTCGGCAATTGCTCCTATCTTTACCCTACCAACTTTCTGAATTTGAAAGTTTATATGATTTCAGTTTTAATCCCTACATACAACTATAATAGTTTCCCTTTGGCTAAAAATATTCACGCTCAATTGGAAAGTACCAACATGCCATTTGAGTTGTTAATTTATGACGATGGCTCGTCGTCTCCACCGGATGAAAATAATCAAATACAATTATTGAACCGGGCTACATACTGTGTACTTGATAAAAACTTAGGGCGAACAGCGATTAGAAATAAATTAGCTCAAGACGCTTCATTTAACTGGCTCCTTTTTCTGGATACAGATGTGATGCCAAAAAAAGATAATTTCCTAGATCAGTATATCAATGCTACTAAGGATACCGCATACGATGTTATTTTTGGAGGCGTTGCCTATCAAGAGATTGCTCCAGCAAAAGAAATGTCTTTACGTTGGGAGTACGGAAAAACCAGAGAAGCCAAAGCGGTGAGCGAACGCAATAAGCATCCGCATTTTATCATCTCACAAAACTTACTTATAAAAAAAGAGGTTTTCCTAGCCGCAAATACTGCAACCGATAACCGATATGGATTGGACAACCACTTTTCGAACGAACTAAAACGCCAAGGTCGATATGTTCTACATATCGACAATCCTGTGATTCATTATGGCCTTGAAAACAATAAAATTTTTATAAAGAAAGCTCTCAAAGCCGTTGAGACTACTGTATTATTTGAAAAGAAGGGACTTATGGACAACAATCTTCGTCCCATTCAAAAGGCCTATTTGAAACTTAAAAAATATAGACTTCAAACTGTCTTTTCTACCGTAATAGGTTGTTTTTCATCTCGTTTTGAGAAAAATTTTAATTCAGGAAAACCTAACCTTTTTTGGTTTGATCTCTACCGTTTAAAGCATTATATTGATTTAAAGCGCACCCATAATGCCTAGATTTTCTGTTATCATACCGCTCTATAACAAGGAGAATTTTATAAAAAAGACGATTGAAAGTGTTTTATCGCAAGAGTATCAAGATTTTGAAATTATTGTAGTGCACGATTGTTCCACAGATGGGAGTTTAGACAAGGTCAAGGAAGTTTTAGATAAACGGATTAGCATTGTAGAGCACCTCAATAACAAAGGACTTTCCGCCTCTAGAAATACAGGTATTGCAAATGCCCAAGCCGACTTTATCGCCTTTTTGGACGCTGATGATACTTGGAAACCTAATTACCTAGTTACGATAAATCAGTTAATCGAGAGTTACCCAGAAGCACATCTGTACGCGACTACATATGAGGTGCTTTTGAGGCATGGAAAAATAATCCAATACCCATTTCATTTTAACTTTGACGAAACTGGGATCGTTGATAATTTTTTTGAGAGAAACTTACATCAATCGTTCTATTATCCGTCCTGTCTATGTGTAAATAAGGCGGTCTTTGCAAAAATTGGCACCTACAACGAAGCGATCACTTTTAGCGAGGACGTTGATTTTAATATTAGAGCTCATAGCCAATTTAGAATGGCGTTCTCTAATACAGTCTGTGTCCAATACCTTCAAGACTCCGAAAATCAAATTACTCAAGGCAGTCTACATGGAAAAGTATTACCGAATTACAACTATTACGAGCAATCTTTTCCTGAAAGAAAAGATATCAAAAGGTATTTAGATTTTCAGCGCTACACGAAAGCCAAAAAATATAAATTATCGAATGATACAGTTGGGTTTGAAAAAATGAGAAAGGAAATAGACTCAAAAAATCTAAATTGGAAGCAGAATTTATTGTTGAGGTTGCCTAACAGAGTGCTGCAAATCATTACTAAGATTAAGTATTGGTTACAACAACAAGGGATTAACCTAACAACTTATTAAGAAATAGCCTCAGAGAGCACTTGCAGCCACTGTTCGCCAATAGCAGAAACATCAAAGGCCGCTATACTATGTTGCGCCTCTTTTTTACAACGATTGTAAAACGCTTCATTCTCTACTATTTTAGTAAGTGCTTCTGCCAATGCCTTTTGATCATTATGAGGCACTAAAATTCCGTTTTCTCCTTTTTTGATTATTTCTGAAGGTCCCGAGAGACAGTCATAAGAAACCACAGGGGTCCCTACTGCCAAGCTTTCTAATAACACATTGGGAAACCCTTCAAACTTACTCGTGAGAACGGTACATCGAGCTCCTTTAAATAGCGGAAATGGATTTGCATTGAACGAAGGGAATACAACGGCATCTGACACACCTAATCTTTCCGCCAAAGCCCTATAGACCTCTTTATCTTCTCCTTGCCCTAGCAAAACCAATTGATATCCTTTCTTAGACAACTTCGCTTTCACGAAGGCATTGATAAGATGATCGAACTGTTTAATATTATTCACCATTCTTCCCACGGCCAATAGATACTTACCTTCTATAGGACTCTCCTCATTGGCCATTTGAGTCACAGCCTTAAAATCGATGGGATTATAAATAGTCGTAACACGAGGATACTGATAGTCATTTCTAATTTTAGTTTCCAACGCTTTAGACACGGCAACAATATTCTTCGCTTTTTTAAAAATTGCCTTCGCCTTACTCAGTTTATTCGGAAAATAGTAACTAGTATCATAACTACGGACGGTAATGATATAAGGCATCGAATAGACCCAATTTGCAATAATGTGTTCTTGATAATAATTAGCTTTCACTCGAAAATCAATGACACATTCAATAGCATGTACTTTAAGGTATTGCTGTAAGGCTTGGAGTCTCTTTAGCTTGTTTAGGGGGCCATTGGAAGTTGTTTTAAGCTTCCCCATGTTAAATAATGACCCAGCATAGGGATATGTCACTTCATCAGAAACTATTATATGATGCACTGCAATGCCTTGATTCTCAAAATAAAAGGACAATCTTGCTTGTACCTTCTCCGCTCCTCCACTACTTAAGGAATTTCCCACTAAGGCAATATGTCTAGGCAGTTGTCGCATTGATTGAAAAGATTAACTTTGGTACAAATATAGAATTTAATGAAGGTTCTCCTCCTAGGCGAATATAGTAGATTACATAACACCTTAAAAGAAGGTTTAGTATCTCTAGGGCATGAAGTGACTCTGGTAGGCGATGGAGACGGGTTTAAAAACTTCCCTGTAGACCTCAGCATTCGTCCAACCTTGGTAAGTTCCTTTCCTATAAAGTGGATAAGAAGCATTCTTTTTAAGCTGTTTAAGATAGACCTTAATTTATTGGAAAGGGGACTTAGGTTTTGGAGATATTCAAAAAGGATGAAGGGTTATGATGTAGTGCAACTCATCAATGAAAAGTCCATAAAAACATATCCCTGGTTAGAGCGTTTTCTTCTTAAAAAGATATTCCGGAACAACGACAAAGTATTTCTTTTAAGTTGTGGCGCAGATACTTTTGTGGTCAACCACTTTCTCGCTAAGAAACCAAAATATTCTATTCTCAGTCCGTATTTCGAAAATCCAAATCTGAAACCTCAGGTACAATACATTCTAGATTATCAAAATGAGAGTCACCAAAAAACCCATCGCCTGCTCATGAATAACGTAGCAGGAATCATAGCCTCTGATTATGATTATGTAATGCCGCTTGAAGGACATCCAAAATTTATGGGCCTTATTCCAAATCCTGTAAACACCGCAACAATAGATTATAAACCACTAGAAATTACTGATAAAATCACCATTCTTTTAGGCGTAAACGAATGGAATAAATATGCCAAGGGCATTCCCTATTTTGAAGCAGCACTAGAAATTATAAATGAAAACTATGCTGATAAAGTAGAAATTCTTAAAGTAACAAGCCTGCCATATCAAGAATATATTCGGCTATATGAACGAGCTCATATCCTATTGGATCAGGTGTTGGCTTATGATCAAGGCTACAATGCATTAGAAGCTATGGCAAGAGGCAAAGTAGTTTTCACAGGTGCTGAACAAGAATTTTTAAGTTACTACGGATTAGAAGAAAATGAAATATGTTTCAATGCGTTACCAGACCCTAAGGATATTGCCAGTAAATTAATCGAGTTGATTGAAAATCCCGATCGAATTAAAGTGATTGGTAGTAATGCCAGATCTTTTATCGAACGAGAACATGACTATAAAAAGGTCGCAGCCCAATATGTCCAAATGTATACCAAGAATTAGTTGGACTCCTTCTTATATTCAATAAAATCATCATAAGCCCTGATGTAATCTGATTCCAAAAATTCACCGGAAGACAATACCAAACAAACAGATCCTGAAGAAAAATCTTCCAACTCTCTCCAAATTCCTGTAGGTATTAAAAGTCCTTTATTTGGTTTATTTAATACAATTGTCTCCTTTTCATTTCCATCATCAAGGATAACAGAAAAACTCCCACTTAAGGCCACTAAGAACTCTAGCTGATCGATATGTGCGTGCCCTCCTCTTGCAGCATCACTTGGAACATCGTACAAATAATAAACTCTTTCAATTGCATATGGAAGTACATCTTTTTCTATCACAGCTAGGTTCCCTCTAGGGTCCGCAATTTTCGGAATTTCAATTATTTCACAATCTCGAATGTCGTTTGCCATTAAAATAGAATTAAGTTTTTTGTTAAGGCTTGTTGTTCCCCCTCCCAATCTCTTGAGATATGCTCTTTTAGTAATTTTGCAGGTATCCCTCCTATCAAAATATTCTCACCATGCTGAGTATAGTCTTTATTGCAAAGGGTATTAGAAGCGATCGTACATCTATTTGGCGTGACCGTTTTCTGCATAATGGTAACACGATTGCTTATAAAATTATAATTCCCCAAGGTGATTGGCCCTGTAATTGGATAGTTTTCTAGGGTTTTCGTGTTTATCATTTGATGAAAATTGGT
>JAHZIZ010000076.1 GCA_022601215.1 Bacteroidota bacterium | reverse complement strand
TATTAAGAGTTGAGTCGCCTTAATTAGCAAACCCTCCTTATACATACTATAAGTCAAGCAATTACGAATTAACTTAATGGCAGCGAGAAACATACTTTTTTAATTTTGACATATTGATATTGTTATGGTTTTACTATAAAGTAGTCGTCTACTATTCTAAATATTCTATTTTTTTAATATTATCATTCCGGAGTTTTAAAGTGAAACCACAATTCTTAGTTACTATCATAATAATATCGCTAAGCACAGCAACCTTACAAGCTGCTCAGGAGTCTCTTTTAGAAGGATGGGAATCAATTCCTTCGGGAATCTACAAACCAGGTGACAGCGAAACACTGGGTAACCATTCTCTCCTTCCACGGAGTGATGCAGGTATTTGGGAACTTCTTGATACTGTCTCGGAAGAATCATCCTGTTGGCAACAATTCACTGAATTGAAAGATCGTACTCCTCATTCTGCGACTATAGAGTCAGCTGGCGGCAGTCAACGGCTAAGACTTACATCTGAAGATTCCCAAAGTAATTGTGAAGATGACATTACAGTAAATCTGACGGGAAGGATAATTACTGCCGGAAGAGTTAGGGTAAGTTCATTGGATATTGAGGTAAAAGAAGATACGGTTATTGCATTTACAGAAACAGGAAATCTTATTGATCCCAAGCCAATGACATCGCCATTAGGAGAATGTGAACCAACATTGGAATGCGGAGATAAAGTTAAATTAATTGTTGTTATAAATGCTATTGTCTCAAGAGAGCTTGGGGGTTCAACACTAAGGCAGTATCTTATTACTTATGTCCTACAGAGAGCTCCGAATCAATCAAATCCTATTCTTCCAACAGGTGAATTTACTATTTTTTTACCTGAAATTTACTTGAATCAAAACTCCGGAAACTATTCACGCAATCTTTTAAGTGACTTACGCACTGTTACTGATAATACAATTATAAGTGCAACAGTTCAAAGTATCGCATTTCGTATAAATGAGCATGGAACAGCCACATTGGATGACTTATATATTGGGCCTTCAGCGGGAGCACCCAATCCGGGAGCTGTAACTCCTGTTATCCCTGCTGATCCAAGTCCCATTAGTATCAGTGGAAAATTCAGTGGTAGCTGGTACGACCCAAGCCATGATGGAGAAGGTTTTGTACTTGAAATAATTGATAATGAAACCGCAGTGGTTTATTGGTATACATACGACCAATCAGGAAACCAAATATGGGTCACAGGGGTTGGCTCATATGTAGGAAACACGATTACAGTCAATGAGGCAATTTTTACTACAGGTGGAATATTTGGTCCAAACTTTGATCCAAATTCAGTTGATCGTAAACCTTGGGGGAGTCTAAGTTTGCAATTTACATCCTGTAATTCATCTACAGTACAATATGATTCCACAGCAGGATTTGGTTCTGGCAGCCTTCAACTAATTCGATTGACATCAATTGACGGCTTACCTTGTTAAAACAGCTCAACGACTATTCAAAAATTAATTAACTTCCAACAAGGCAAACATACCTTCTTTGGAATTAGAAGGTGTGCATCTGCTGATATATGATCAATCTAGCCAGGCTGAAATCATGTCAATGACTTGTCAGTGTTAAACTAATTTGCGTCTTGCAATACTGACCAAACCAATGACTCCGGAACCGAATAACGGGTCTAATCCCAATAATAGATTTTTCATATTAATGTATGCTCTATCAAGACCTACTACTTCGTTTCTATACGACCAAGAGTTTCCCAGCCTAAACCTAATATTAGCCCTTCCGCTGTTTTACACTTTGGACATTTATCTTGCCACAGACCCTTGCTGGAGCAAGAACTACAGAAAACATATTTACATTCGTTGCATCGGTAAATTGTGGCATGGTTTTCTACATTTCCACATGTTGGGCACATTACATATTTTCCCATCTCGTGTCTCTCTTCCTCTTTTTAAACTTGTTTTGATAAAGGTTTATTCTATCCATGATGAATAGATGCATAACGCTAGCAAAAACCGGCATTTTGGTGTGGGGTTTGATGTGTGCTAGCGACAAACATAACTTAAACACCGCGGCAAAATGTCCGTGTTAATTGCCATTGTTAGCGCTTTCTTAAATATTTCTTTAGATCAAACCGCACACCAAACGCACCGGGCTTTAGCTCTGTAGCATCCCACGCTCTTTTCATTTTTGACTCACTTCCCGAGGTTAAGTTTTTCTTCTTTATATCCTGAATAATCAAAAACTCCTCCCTAATTAGAGAAATTCTTGGTTCGATTTCAGATCTAAGGTCAGTAGGATAGGCAACCATTAACCATTTTTCCCCTTTAACTAGCCCTCCCTCTCTTCCTACTAATGGTTGAGCTGTCAAATGGGAGTCACCAAACAAAATAAATTGAGGAAACCCAAGCTCGGTTCTTGCTGATTTTATAACCAAAGGATCAAAACTTCTTGTTTCGTCCTTTGGTACTAACTCTTGAGCGACGGCATCTTTGGAAGGAATTGTAAAACAAGAAAGCTGACTAAGCGCCAGCAAAGGGGAATGAGGTATTTCAATTGCTCTACTTTTACATTTTTTTAGAACATTCTCCCTGGCTAATTGATCAAATACAAACACTCCTTTTTCTTTATGAAGGGCATAGAAATATATTTCATTTGACACACCTTCTGGTAACGCTCTCCTTGCAATTTTATATA
>JAHZIZ010000075.1 GCA_022601215.1 Bacteroidota bacterium | reverse complement strand
TTGGGCTCGAACCAAGGACCCTCTGATTAACAGTCAGATGCTCTAACCAACTGAGCTAAAGAGGAATTTCATATAGAAAATTAAAGACTATTGCCTTTAGCGGATGCAAATATAAAGTATTTTTTATCTCAGCAAAAAAGAAATTTACATTTTTTATCGAGTTATGGCCTTAAATATGTCATTTCCATTCGCAAATAGTAGTAACGCAATCAATAAAAAGAATCCAACAACCTGCGCATACTCCATAAATTTGTCTCCAGGTTTACGTCCTGTGATCATTTCCCACAGTAAAAACATAACATGACCTCCATCTAAAGCTGGAATTGGCAATAGGTTTAAGACACCTAGCATTATGGATAAAAACGCAGTGATGCTCCAGAAAGACTCCCAACTCCATGTGTTTGGAAATATATCAAATATGGCTTTAAATCCACCAACACCTTTATAAGCACCAGTACTTGGCGTGAATATTTTTTTAAGCTGACTTCCATAGCCGGAAATTTCATCAATAAATTTAGTCGCACCTACGCCAAAGCTTTCAAAGAATCCGTATTTTTTGGTTACGATGTCATAATACCCCAGTTCGGCAAAGCGTCTCTTATTCTCTGCTGGGAAAATCATTAATTTTCCTTCTTCAGTTACCTGTAAATCGATGGAAAGTTCCTGGTCATCGCGCAACACGGTAGTGGCAATTGTCTGATTTTTATATTGTAGTAAATGAGATTCAAATTGATCATAGAACTTTACTTCTTGATTATTGATTTTAGTAATAATATCGCCTTCTTTTAAACCTGCTTTTGCATTCAAAGTGGTGTCAGGCACCGAACCCACCATAAATGGAAATCTCGGACCTAAAAGAGCTCGAGAATCACTAGTAGAAAGTTTTCCCAAAAAGTCTTTCGGTAAATCAATGTTTTGTGTAACTCCATTTCTACTAACGGTAACCACATTTCCATTATTTATCAAGCCTTTTCTTATACGAGTGTAGGTGTCATATTGTTCCCCATCAATAGCAATGATCTTATCACCTGTTTGTAATCCTGCTTCTTGTAGTACAGGATGAGAGATGTAAAAGCCATCTTCTAAGCTATCTACTGGGATCACGGTATCTCCATAATAAAAAGAACCAAAAATATAGATAAGTAAGGCGACTATAAAGTTCACAATTACTCCACCTAGCATGATAATTAGACGTTGCCATGCTTTCTTACTTCTAAACTCCCAAGGTTTTGGCGGTTCGGCCATCTGCTCTTTATCCATGCTCTCATCGATCATTCCAGAAATCTTCACATAACCTCCAAGAGGCAACCATCCAATACCATACACTGTTTCACCAATCTTCTTCTTGAAGAGAGAATATTTTATATCGAAAAACAAGTAGAACTTCTCTACGCGAGTTTTAAATAAACGAGCTGGAAGAAAATGTCCAAATTCATGTAAGACAATTAATAAGGAAAGACTCAGTAAAAACTGAGATATTTTTATAACAAATTCCATAAATAGGTTCAAAAATTGAACGACAAAAGTAACTGAAACTAGGCGGTTAAAAAAATTAATAGTATTCAAGCGCTATTGTATTAGAAAACTTTTAACGCTTACATAGACTCCAATCTTTTTTTAGGTAGTAATTTTGTTCAAATTATGTAGAACAAATGCTGCAATTTTTTTCAAAATATAAGCCTTTTGCCTTGGTCCTTGGAATCCTATCTGTGATTATCATTTTTGGGATTTACAATGTGTTAAAACCCATTCCTAAATTGAAAGTATGGCAACCTTCAGAATTTGACCCTGAAGTGGTAGATAGCACACTCGTGCATGTTAAGAAATATCATACTATTAATGACTTTAGTTTGATCAATCAGAATGGTGCAGCGGTGACTCATACAGATTATGATGGTAAAATTTATGTGGCTGATTTCTTTTTTACTACCTGCCAAACTATTTGCCCTATTATGACAGACCATATGCTGCAGATTCAGGAAGAGCTTAGTGATGACAATGACATCTTATTACTCTCGCATACCGTAACCCCGGAGATAGATAGTGTTGCTCAACTCAAAAAATATGCGGTAGAAAAAGGCGTGGACGACAACAAATGGAATTTGGTTACGGGGGATAAAGAACAGATTTATAACCTAGCTCGTAAATCGTATTTGGTAGTAAAAGACCTACCCAACGACGAACAATATGGGATGATTCACACAGAGAATTTTGTCTTAGTGGACCCTCAAAAACGTATTCGAGGAATTTATGACGGTACCAATCCTGAAGAAATTGCCAAGCTATTGGAGGATATTAACATCTTAAAACAGGAATAAATCCTTTTCTGCCAACAACTTTTCACCTACATTTGCATTGTTTAAAATCAGTCTAAATAAGCATATGCCCACTATTGCACATCTAAAAAAGGGAGAACGAGCGATTATTAAAGAATTTCCGGTCGATCTGGTGCCTCTAAAATTATTAGAAATGGGATGCCTACCTGGTAACGAGGTGGCATTAGTGCAAACAGCTCCTTTTCAAGACCCCATGTACCTAAACATTAATGGGAGTCATCTAGCCATTCGAAAAGAAACTGCTTCTCAAATTGAAATTGAATTGATCAACTAACCTATGGCAAAGCAGTTTAATGTTGCACTTATTGGAAACCCTAATACTGGGAAAACTTCTGTTTTTAACCAACTAACAGGCTTAAATCAAAAGGTAGGAAACTATCCTGGAATAACCGTAGAGCGTAAAGAAGGGATTTGCAAATTAGACCGAGGTGTGAAAGCGCATATTCTCGATTTACCTGGAACCTATAGTCTTAATGCTTCTTCTCTTGATGAGAATGTTGTCATTGAAGTCCTACTTAATAAAAATGATAAGGATTTTCCAGATGTTGCCATCGTGGTTTGTGATGTGGAAAATCTGAAAAGGAATTTACTGCTTTTCACCCAAATAAAGGATCTGGGAATCCCTACCATACTTGCCATTAATATGGCCGATAGAATGAAGCGTAAGGCGATCTCTCTCCAAATTCCAGAAATGGAAAAGCGTCTAGAGACCAAAATCGCATTGATTAGTTCAAGAAAAAATGAAGGTTTTGATGAGTTAAAAGAACTCATTTCTAATTATAAGCAGCTTTCAACGGCACCATGTGTAGATGCATCAGTAATTGCGCCGGATTATTTTGACCGTTTACGAAAGACATTCCCGAATCAAGACTTATATAAGCTATGGTTGGTAATTACACAAGACGTTAACTTTGGAAAGTTAGATAGGAACGCTTTTCAAGGCGTAGCGTCATTTAAAACCGAATCAAAGAGTAATCTAAAGCGTCTTCAGCAGAAAGAAACTATAAGACGATATCAGTTTATCAACGAAACCTTGAAGGATACTTTACAGGTGGATTCAGCAAATGCTAAGGATTTCAGAAGTAAATTGGATAGGGTCTTAACGCATAAGGTATGGGGTTATGTAATTTTCTTCGGAATTTTATTATTGATTTTTCAAGCTATTTTCGACTGGAGTAGTTATCCAATGGACTTTATCGACGAGTCTTTTGCCTCCTTAAGCGAGTGGACTAAAAATACACTCCCCAAAGGAGATTTCACAAATTTATTGGCCGAAGGAATTATTTCTGGACTTGGAGGAATCATAATTTTTATACCACAAATTGCCTTTTTATTTCTATTTATAGCTGTTTTGGAAGAGAGTGGTTATATGAGTCGTGTGGTATTCTTAATGGATAGAGTCATGCGTCGTTTCGGACTCTCTGGAAAAAGTGTAGTGCCATTAGTTTCAGGGACAGCTTGCGCCATTCCTGCTATCATGGCAACTAGAAATATAGAAAATTGGAAGGAGCGTCTTATCACCATTTTAGTAACTCCCTTTACCACCTGTTCAGCTCGATTGCCCGTATATCTCATTATTATCTCTCTAGTAATTCCGGAAGAGCGAGTACTGGGGATTTTTAGCTTACAAGGGCTTACTTTAATGTTCTTGTACTTACTAGGCTTTGGTGCCGCTATACTTTCAGCCTACCTTTTAGATAAAGTTTTAAGAATAAAAACCAAGACCTTTTTCGTTATTGAAATGCCTAATTATAAGGTGCCAATGTTTAAAAATGTGGCCATTACTGTCATTGAAAAAACGAAATCCTTTGTATTAGGGGCCGGAAAAATTATCTTGGCTATCTCTATCATATTGTGGGTGTTAGCCTCTTATGGGCCCGGTGATTTTAACAATGCCGAGGAAATTGTAAGACAAGAGAATATTGGAAAGACCACTAGTGAAGACGATATTGAAACTCAAATTGCCTCTTTTAAATTGGAAAATTCTTATATCGGAATAATGGGTAAAGCCATTGAACCCGCAGTTGCTCCGTTGGGATATGATTGGAAGATTGGAATTGCTATCGTAAGTTCCTTCGCTGCGCGTGAGGTATTTGTTGGGACTTTAGCTACGATTTATAGTGTGGGAAGTGAAGAAGAGGAGACCATAAAAAACAGAATGGCTGCAGAAGTTCACCCCGTTTCGGGAGTGCCTCGTTTTAATTTCGCTAGTGGAATATCATTGCTGTTATTCTATGCCTTTGCGATGCAATGTATGAGCACCTTAGCCGTTGTTAGGAAAGAAACAAATAGTTGGAAATGGCCACTCTGGCAATTAGGTGCCATGACTGTTATTGCATATGTTGTTGCACTGGCGGCCTATCAATTTTTGAAATAAAAAAAGCCTTCTATACTTGAAGGCTTTCAATGATTTTTTATCTTTATACTATGCAAACGATATTCGTTATTATTACTTTCTGTATTGCCTTGGGATTCTTACTCAAGAAGTTTGTGTGGAACCCCCTTTTTGAAGCACGTCAGAAGTCCTTAGGAACACTAGACGGAGGCAAAACAAAATGCGGTAATAAAGACTGTGGATGCCACTAGTCTTCTTGCGTTTTCACTGCTTTTTTCAGTAATAAAACGTACTTCAACTTTCCTTGTGTTTCTGAAGTTGGATAAGGTGTTAGTGACAAACCTTCAATGTAAAAATTGTCATTTTTTATGGTTCTGTCCTTAGCTCGAGAACCAAATACAAGTTCAACAAATTCAGGGTCCATTCCAGATTCTGTTACTGATAATTTTACTTTTGCTTGTCCTGCCCACACGCATTGTACATCCTTGGGACAACGGGAATCTTCTAAAACTTCAACAAATTCTATCAAAAGGTCATCTATTTCAATCGTGGTTCCTAGTGGAATTGCCATCCCTATTTGAGGTGTTTGTGTACTCTTCTCTTGGGCGAATGTAAGTCCAGATACGACTATTGCACATATAAGTATCCATGTTTTCATAATGTGTTTATTTAGGTTATTATAAAGATATAGGAAAAAAGCGTGCCAAAATTTAGGTTAACCTCTAAACAAAAAGAAGTCTTCCTTCATAGGTTCAATGTTTTCGTCTTTATTTGTTATAATATATTCCAATGCTAATTCCGTGAATTCTTTTCCCTTTTCAGTAAGAGATACTACATTGTTATCAATAAGAATCATGTTATTTTTCAATGCGAGGTCTACTACTGTTTTGGATCGTACTTTTTGCCAGTTAATATGTTCATTGAGGTGATTGATATGACGCTCGTTCTCTTCCTGGTGATTGTTTAAATGAAGAAGAAAGGTGAGCAGTGAAACTTCGGTGCGTTGTTGCCGTTGTCGGTACATTACTGCTATGAGTCCTTTTCTGGGAGCAAATAGATAGACGAGTAAAAAAACAACCCCCAGCACTGTAGTCATAGAGCCAGAAATGGAAGCGTCTAGTAGATGAGCCATCCAATACCCCGCTAATGCAGAGAACACTCCAAAAAGTATCGAAAGGACGAGTAGTTTCTTTAAATTTGAAGTGATTAAATAAGCGGTTGCTGCTGGTGCAATCATTAACGCCACTACCAAAATAGCTCCTACTGCGTCAAAGGCACCCACTACGGTTACCGAAGAAATACTCATAAGTCCATAATGCATGATCACTGGAGATATACCTAAGGCAGAAGATAAGCCTGCATCAAAAGTAGATACCTTTAGTTCTTTAAAGAATAATATAAGAAGGGTGAGCGTAATCAATAGAACACAGCCCATAACCCAAAGCGATTTTGGCCCAAGGTCTAAACCAGACATAATCAAGCGATCAAACGGAGCAAATGCAAGCTCTCCTAATAAGACAGCGTCCACATCTAAGTGCACATCGTTTGCATTTTTTGCAATGAGAATAACTCCGATACTAAACAAAGCAGGAAAAACCAAACCAATAGCGGTGTCCTCCTTAACCAAACCAGTTTTTTGAATGGCCTCGACTAATACTACCGTAATAACTCCGGTCACTGCGGCTAATAAAATTAACCATGGAGAGTTGAGATCATGAGTCAGAAAAAAACCAATTACAACGCCCGGTAAAATAGAATGACTAATGGCATCACTAATAAGCGCCATTTTTCTAAGAACTAAAAACACTCCTGGAATAGCACAGGCTATAGCAACGACTGCGGCAATGAGTTGTATTTCTATTTGTGGTGCTGTCATTATTTGGTTTGTTGATTGTACAAATTTTCCGCCTCATGGAAACCTTCTTGTGTTAATGACCATTGCTGGCCAGTTAAGGTAATCCAATTTCGTTCTTCCAATTGCTGTAAGGTTTTTTTTGTAAACCCTTGGAAGTTGTTCAGGATTTTAATTGCGTGTGGATGGGCAATGTTTTCATGAGTTACCGCAATGCCATGCATAAATTGTAAGGTCTTCTTTAACTGTAGGTCACGTCTATTTTTTCTCAGTCTAAGTTGCTTAAATAAAATGCCACGTCCTGGAGAAAAAATGAAGGAAACAATGACAAATACAGCAGCAACTAACACAATCACAGGACCTGTTGATAGGTTATTTTGAGAGGCGCTAATTGCTGTACCGAACACTCCTGAAAACGCACCAAAAATGGCGGCCAAAAATATCATTACACTCAGTTTGTTGGTCCATTGTCTAGCTGCCGCAGCAGGGGCTAAAAGCATAGCACTCATTAGCACCACACCAACTGTTTGAAGTCCTAAGACGATGGCTAGTACTATGAAAAATGTAATAAGGATGTCTATAAATCGGGTGTTAAATCCAAGTGTTTTAGTGTAGTCCTCATCGAATAGAAGGATTTTAAATTCTTTCCAAAAAAGAAGTAATATACACAAGCAGATTCCGGTCACAGTGACCATCACCATAACGTCTTTCTCTACCAAAGTAGCCGCTTGACCGAAGAGATATTTATCTAATCCAGCTTGATTGGCATTAGGTTGTTTTTGGATAAACGTGAGGAGCAACATCCCAAACCCAAAAAATAAGGATAAAATGAGACCTAAAGCCGTATCGGTTTTAAGATGAGTCTTTGTTACCATACCTCGAATCCAGAAGGTTCCAATCAAACCACTTACCAAGGCCCCCAATAGTAATACATTGGTGTCCTTGGTCCCGGTGATTAAAAATGCCAAAGCAATTCCGGGAAGGGCAGCATGAGAAATGGCATCTCCTAATAAGCTTTGTTTTCTGAGAACCGCGAAACTTCCGAGCATTCCACAAATTGCACCCAACACTGCGGTTCCTAATGTTATAGTTCGCAATGTGTAGTCCGTAAAAAGTAGATTAAAATACTCGGTAATAGACATGTCCTTATTTATTGATGGCTACTTTATAATTAATTCCGTAGGTTTTCGTCAAGTTGTCATCGTTAAAAATATCCTTGACAGGCCCCGTTGCAATCTTTTTTACGTTAAGGAAAGTGACCCAATCGAAATACTCTGGAACGGTTTGTAAATCATGATGCACAACCACAACAGTTTTGCCGGCTTTTCTTAATTCTTTTAGGATATTAATAATAGCAATTTCTGTGGTGGCATCTACTCCTTGAAATGGCTCATCCATAAAGTAGATCGATGCATTCTGAACTAATGCTCTTGCCAAAAATACGCGTTGCTGTTGCCCTCCGCTTAACTGACTAATTTGCCTGTTTTTAAAAGATAGCATTCCAACCTTTTCTAATGCCTCTAAGGATGCTTTTTTTTCCTTCTGTCCAGGACGTTTAATCCACCCCAAACTTCCATAGGTTCCCATCATCACCACATCGAGAGCCGTAGTGGGGAAATCCCAATCTACACTTCCTTTTTGGGGCACATAGGCAACTAATTTTCGCTGTTGTTTATATGGTTTACCATAAATAGCTACGCTCCCTGCAATGGGATCAATGATATCCAGTATGGATTTGATCAAGGTAGATTTTCCAGCACCATTAGGGCCAACAATAGCCATAAGGACTCCTTCTGGGATAACTAAGTCAATATCCCATAAAACAGGTTTGTAATTGTAGGCAACGGTTAAATCGTCCACTTGTATGGCTATTTTTTCCATAATTATTTTAATTCAGAGACAATGGTATTCACGTTGTATCTAAACATACCAATGTAGGTTCCTTCTTCAGTTCCTGGGTTACCCAAGGCATCACTGTAAAGAGAGCCTCCAATTTTCACATCAAAACCTCTTGCTTTAACAGCTTCCTGAAGTGCCTCAATGGTTTTTCTAGGCACACTGCTCTCTACAAAAATAGCCTTGACCTTTTTCTCTATAATGAAATTGGACAGACGCTGCACATCTTTTACTCCTGCTTCCGTCGCAGTAGAAAGTCCTTGTAGTCCTACTACTTCAAATCCGTATCCTTTTCCGAAGTAGTTAAACGCATCATGCGCAGTAACTAATATTCTTTTTTCTTTTGGTAAGGTCCCAATAATGGTTTGTATTTCTGTTTGTAAAGCGGTGAGTTTGTTTAGATAAATTTTTTCATTTTCAATAAAATTTATCTTGTTTTTAGGGTCTTTTTCGGATAGCGTTGCAGTAACCTGTTTGGCAAACAATTTAAAATACTCAATATGGAACCAAACATGTGGGTCAAAGTTAGACGCGAAGTATTCTGACCCAATTAATCCACTAGTATCAAGAGTTTCGCCCAGTGCTACTTGGGTTTTTGTTGGGCTCTCCATTTTTTCGAATACTTCTACCAACTTACCTTCTAAATGAAGCCCGTTGTAAAAGATAATATTTGCCTTATACAACTTGGTCACATCCCCTTCACTTGCTTTGTATAGGTGTGGATCTACGCCTGCCCCCATGAGCCCGTTTACTTCTATAAAATCGCCTCCAATATTCTTTACCAAATCGGTAATCATGGTCGTTGTGGTAACTACTTGGAGTTTTTCAGTTTTCTCTTCTGAAGTGTTCTTACAGCTTGTTAGAGTAATGGCTGCTATGAGAATGGCTATTGCTTTTTTCATAATTAATTGTTTGGAATTCGATAACTTAAACCTGCACTTAATAGAAGATCTTGTCCTTTTGTAATACTGCTACCAACAGTGGCGTCCAATTGAAAATTAGGATTTATTAAATATGTAAGGCCTGCATCCCATAAATGGTTCGCTTTGTTGTCTTCAGGCATATCTCCATATAACTCGGCATAAAAACCAAATTGATCTGTGATTGAATACCCATATGCAAGGGTGTAAATGTAGGCGACTTCTGATGAGTCATCTCCCCATTGGGCACCGATATTATAACCGATGCTTGATTTTTCGCTTAGGGTATGAGAAAGTGAGAACCTGAAGTCGGCTCCTGTGGTTTCTGGGCGATAGTCACTGCTAGCAGAAAGAGGTAAGAACAAATGTCCAATAATTGCTATTTCTGGCATCCAACCGTTTTCTTCAGCAATATCAATTTTGGCTCCAGCAAGTAAAGGTGAGAATCCGCTTAAAACATTTGGGTTTTCTTCTCCGTCGAAGGAAAATCGAATTTCTTCAAAATTCCATCCTAAGCGAAGCTCCAATTTGTCAAGTAATCCGTATCGGACTAATGTAGTGTTATAACCATACGTCTCTATTTTATTTTCATTTTCCTCAAAAGAAGTATAAAAAGCGCCCGTTTCAATTTGTATTACACCTGCGCCAACAGTAGAGGAAGCTTCAGTGGCATCAGGGCGATCCGTTATAAGGCTTTCTTGTTCCAATGGAGCATCTTGCGCAAAGGATATGATTGTGGTTAGAAGTATAAATACTAAGGTATATCTGTTTATAGTAGAATTCATATTATGTGGTTTGTATAAATAAATTTTCAGCAATTTTTTTTGAAACAAAGAATTGGTCTCTTCCCACTTGAATGATCATAGAACCGTCAAAAAACTCTTTTCCAAGTACTGTGATTTTTGTTCCAATGGTGATTTTTCGCTTATCCAAGTATTGAAGGAATTCACTGCTAGTTTCTTTCACTCCAACACAGACTCCTTTCTGTTTTTTAGTTAGTTCAGAGAGCAGTCGCTTTTCTGTGGCTTTAAAATTTCCATCTTTATCTGGGATCGGGTCGCCGTGAGGATCGAAATCGGGATGACCTAAATATTTGTCCAGACGTGTGATGAGTTCTTCACTGTGAATGTGCTCTAACTGCTCGGCTATTTCATGGACTTCATCCCAGTGAAATTTTAGCTTGTCTACCAAGAATACTTCCCAAAGTCGATGCTTTCTAATGACATTGGCCGCTGTTTTTTTTCCTTTAGCGGTTAACGTAGTGCCCTTGTATTTTTTATAAGAAAGCACGCCTTTATCTGCCAATTTCTGAACCATATCGGTCACCGAAGAAGGTTTGGTTGCCATGCGTTCGGCAATGGCATTGGTGCTAACGCCTCCTTTGACATTCTCTTCTAAATGGAAAATGGCTTTTAAATAATTCTCCTCTGCTAATGAATACATGTGGCAAAGGTAAAACTATTTTTTGACATGGGTATTTTTATTTTTTAGTCTTGTCTAAAAAATAAAATAAAAGAAGACCCCTTCTAAGTTAAAAGGGGTTTGTATATACTAATTATCTATGATGGGCCATTTGGCATCCGCCTGTTTCTCTAAACTTTTAGCTCCTTCTTCATTCCACTTATCTAGAGTGTTTACACCCCAACTGTTGTAGAATAAGTAGAGTTTCTTATTAGAAATGAGATAAGTTTTCGGGTTTACACCTACTTTTTCACCTTTCTTGGCAATGGCATAGGCGCAAAATCCTCCGTATTGCGGAATGAATTTCTCTGGGTTTTTGGTAAAACGAGTCAAGTTTTCTTCGGATGAAAACTTATACGCTACTCCTTCATGTGTGGCTGTATATTTTTTATTTCCTTTTAAAGGGTTTTCTTGAAAGTAGGACACTACATCATATCCCTGAGCAGCAAAACCGCCTTTGAGATTGTGATTTTGTGCAGTTAAAGAATGAGATAATAGTACCACAGTACATAAAAAAAATAAGTGTTTCATGACGTATAAGTAGGATCTGAAACCAATTCCTTACTTAAAATGCTCTTTCTTTTTGAAGTTGCTCATAGGCTTCTTGAACTTTTCTGAATTTTTCTTCAGCGCCTTTTTGATACACTTCGTCCATATGTTGTAGTTTGTCGGGGTGATATTTCTTCACCATATCGCGATAAGCTTTTTTTATTTCTGAGATGTTAGCGGTACGTTCTATTTCCAATATTTTATAAGCACTGTCCGGGTTTTTAAAGAACATGGCCTTGATACTTTCAAAATCCCGTAGTTGAATATTTAGATAGGATGCTATGCGATTAATTTCTTGTACTTCAGGAGGGGAAACATGACCATCAGCATTGGCAATACTGAATAGAAAGTGAATGACCTGCAGCCTAGATTCATAACGCATGCGTTGTCTAAGAACGGTAGCGATATTTTGAGCAGAAATTTCTCGTTTTTTAATGACTTCATTAAAAACCTTAAAGGTAGCATTGGCACGTTCCTTACCATAGGATTGTACAAAATATTGGCGCACATAATCTAGCTCACTTTGATTTACCGTGCCATCGGCCTTAATAACAAGGGAAGCCAACGATAACAGGTTGAGTTCAAAATCGGCAGGCGTTACACTCTCTCGAGGCCTTCCAAAAACGGGTCCGCGCTTTGACTTTACTTTGCCGGATTGTAAATTATCAAAAATACTCCCTAGGATAAAACCTATAATGGCACCTGGAAATCTAAAAAAGGAATAGCCTAAAATGGCTGCAAACCAACGAATCATAGTTATGAGTAAAAAACAATTGCAAAGATAAGTATTACAAACAGCTTGAAAGTTTCAAAAATGAACAGATATTTTATAGGGTAGCGGTTTAATTAACAGTATTTTGGAATTTGTTATTTGAATTTTGCGGCTTTAAATAGTTATCTTTGTGGTCTTAATAGTTTACCTTAAAAGAAAGATTATGTATCCAGCAGAATTAGTAAAACCAATGCGCGAAGACCTTACCAATATTGGTTTCGCAGAATTATATACCGCAGATGATGTAAAAGAGGCACTAGCCAAAGAAGGAACTACTTTAGTGGTAGTAAATTCGGTTTGTGGTTGTGCTGCCGCAAATGCACGCCCAGGAGCGCGTATGTCATTGCAGAATTCCAAATCACCAGATCATTTAGTAACCGTTTTTGCGGGAGTTGATTTTGAAGCAGTGGATGCGGCTAGAGCGGAAATGATGCCTTTTCCACCAAGTTCTCCGTCTATGGCGTTGTTTAAAAATGGGGAATTAGTACATATGCTTGAACGTCATCACATTGAAGGGCGTATGGCTGATATGATTTCAGAAAACCTGAAAGGCGCTTACGATGAGTTTTGTTAAGAAGTCATTCTATGAATTTTATAAAACCGCCTCAATTCTGAGGCGGTTTTTTTATTTTTGATCCATGACCAAGCTGCTTTCTTATCCTGTTTCTGCGCTGTATCTAATGTTCTTTGGAATGACATTGGTGGTGTTTCATCCTATACAGTGGATTGCATTTAATGTATTTGGATACCAAGCCCATAAGATTACGGTAGATTGGCTGCAATTTTGGCTCATGCGATGTCAAAATATTTTAGGGACACGATTTACTTTGGTGAATCCACATCCCATACCTAACAATAGACCGATTATTATTGTGTCTAACCATCAGAGTATGTTTGACATTCCTCCGCTGATTTGGTATTTTAGAAAGCACCACGTAAAATTTATCAGTAAAAAACAGTTGGGTAAGGGAATTCCAAGTGTTTCCTATAATTTACGCCACGGAGGTTCTGTGTTAATTGACCGTAAAAAACCGAGAGAGGCTATTACAGCCATTGCCAATTTTGCGGCTTATATAGAGCATAACAATAGAGCGGCCGTTATTTTTCCTGAAGGAACCCGTAGTAGAGATGGGAAGCCAAAACCTTTCCAGAAAAAGGGGTTAATTACATTATTTGAGGGCATCCCTTCGGCGATCGTTGTGCCTGTCACTATTAATAATTCTTGGAAAACCATTCGATATGGGAAGTTTCCTCTTGGTCTAGGATCACATATTAAATTTATAACCCATAAACCTCTGGTGTTGAGTGAATATGGTCATAGCGAACTTATAGCGATACTAGAACAGCAAATTACACAGGCCATTGAATAACTACGAGCAACTTATTGAGCACACCATAGCATTTGTAAAAGAAACATTAAAAGGTGCCGAAGGGGGACATGATTGGTTCCATATTGAGCGCGTGTATAAAAATGCAAAGTTGATTGCTATAAGAGAGGATGTTGATAAGACTATTGTTGCACTTGGGGCCCTATTACATGATATAGCCGATTCAAAATTTCATGATGGAGATGAAACTGTGGGGCCTAGATTAGCTAAGGCTTTTTTAACTAAAGAAGGCGTGGACTCTTCCACTATTGATCATGTTGTTGCCATCATAGAAAATATTTCTTTTAAAGGTGGCAACATAGAACGACAATTTACTTCTCGTGAATTGGATGTTGTACAAGATGCAGATCGTTTAGATGCCATTGGGGCTAT
>JAHZIZ010000007.1 GCA_022601215.1 Bacteroidota bacterium | reverse complement strand
CCTAGTACCTGCCAATGAAGTGCAACTTTCAGAAAAACAATTCTTTGATGCTCTTTCTCAAAACGAAAATGAGACTTTGTTTTTTATCGCTTCTCATGGAGGTGGACTGAAAGCTAACGTATGGACGCTCAATGTACTCAACACACTTCAGAGAGAAACAAATGGGCAACTTTTGGAAAATACTGTCGCCTTTTCAGGCGCGTCTGGAGGCTCTTTAGGGCTTGCACTTTATACCGGGTTGTATAGAAAGGATACCACCAACACCCCGATAATACAAGACAAAATTGATTATATCTCTCATCAAAATTATACTTCTATCGATTTAAGTTTAACATTTGGATTAGACACTTACAGAAAACTCTGGCCTTTTAATCAACGAATTGGAGTCAGGGATAGACCTTATTATAAAATGAGAAAATATCAGAATAATATAGAGGAGACCACCACGACTGAACTTTCATCTAAAGCCTTCAGGACGTATTGGTTAGAAACCTATAATAAAACCGGATATTTTCCTAGTCTAATTATGAACACGGCCGGAACAAAAGGAAATAGAGGAATTCTATGGTCAGTGGCACCTAACGATTTCAATGCTATTTTTCCCTTCGCAGACAACTTAGCCGATTTAAGTAAGAATAGGACCCTTCCCTATTATCAAGCCGTTTCTACAACAAACCGTTTTCCCGTCTTCAGCCCTGCGGCTAAAATTCCTGGTTATGGCCATTTTATTGATGCGGGTGCAATAGATAACAGCGGTCTTTTAGGCTGCTTAGATTTACATAATTATATGATGCGTAATACCGCAATCGCGGATAATAGAAAAATAGCCTATATAGAAATCATCAATAGTAAATCCCTCTACACCAATTATTTGGTTGAAAAATTTAAACTCAAAAATAAGCTCACTCACATCGATAAAAATGAAAATGAGACAGATAATATTGCCGCTGATATACAAACGGGCTTGAATCTGGATAAAATACCTGGGTATTTAAGCGATTATCTTTCCAACTGGGAAGCATCCAACCTAAGAGACATAAGATACTTCCAATTATTTATGCCGCACAAAGTTAGTATCGATGATGTCAAGACCTTCTTAAATGGCACCATAGAAGATCCCACAGTAGAATCGGATTTAATCGAATTTCTAGCCGATGAGAATGAGCTAATACTATCACTAACACAAGACAGAGTTCCCAACTTATTTGAGCCATGGGAGTTTTATGAACCAACACTATCTAGACATCTAAGTGTAAGCAGTATTAAATATGTAAAATCTATATTAAGGCATCCCTTGCTAGAAAAGCAGTTTACCGAAATAAAAACTTTAGCTAATAAAAAAAGAGATTCTATTTAAAAGACGGCAGTTCAAAATGATAATTAACACTCATAATTGGTTATCGTTCTCTCATTGTTGATACACGTATGTTACGATGCATGCTGTTATCAAATGCTGTCATTAGAACATAAATACTAAGTAAGAATATTAAATCGAATGGTTTCTTCCGATCGCTTCTGACTTAAAACATCAACGGCATGATTAGTAAGTTGCAGCACTCTTGCATAGCCTCCCGTGGTTTGCGCATCTCTCATTAATACCATTAGATCTCCAGACGGAGTTAACTGCACGGTTCCTGGTTGTACTGGAGCGGTAATAATTTCAGGAGCATTTATGATTATGTCATGTGTAAGACGATACGCCATACGATTGCTCTCTCGTCCCACATAAAACTCAGTTTGTTCAAGCGCCATTTGTTCCCTTTTGGTGAGTACCCCAAACTCCGGACCGGCATACGCATCTATGTGAGTTTTAGAAGAAATGGCAAATGCTTCGATATGATCGTGCTTATTTAAATGACTATGCCTCCCAACCTTAAGTACAGCCCCTTTAACCAAACGCGGCATAGAACTAATACCTTTAAATTGACTAACACTTCCTAATACCTGATCCATATTCCAACCTCCTTGAACGGCTACATAACCATATACTCCAACCTCCGAGGTTCCCAGCGTTAGCATATCACCTTTCTTCACTATCAGTATTGTATTTAAGTCTACATTTTTTCTATTGACTTTCGGCGCAAAGTGAGCACCGGTAATAGCTATCGTGGCATCCACATTAAAAACTAAACTAGGTCCCTGTAAGGTGCATTCCATAACAGCCGTGTTTACTGGATTACCCACCAATACATTAGACAACATCATGGCTCGGTGATCCATGGCGCCGCTGATCGGTACACCAAGGGATCGATATCCAAATCGGCCGCCATCCTGAATGCTTGTATACAGCCCAGATGTTAATAATCTAACCACGCCACACCTCCTTTTCTAACGAGTATTTTCCAGCAGCAACTTGTGAGGAAATAGATTGGAATTCTGTTAAAGAAATAGATCGGAATTGTACCTTTTCAACACCTTTAAAGATAGAAGGTTCCGATTTATTAATATCGAAAATAACCAAAGGTGTTTTTCCAATAACGTGCCATCCGCCTGGAGAATTACTTGGATAAATACCCGTCTGAACACCACCAATTGCAACAGATCCCTTATCAATTGATGATCTTGGTGAATCTCTTCTAGGAATAAACAACTCTTTTGTCAGTCCTCCGAGGTATGGGAATCCTGGTAAAAACCCCATGAAAAATATTGTATAAATGACCTTCGTATGTAAGGAAACTACATGCTCAGAAGACAAGCCACTTACTCGTACAACCTCATCCATATCTATTGCCAAACTAGATTCATAACAAACAGGTATCGTAATAAGATAGGTATTCTCATTATTGGTTGTTGATGGTATAAAGGTGGTAGTCTTTATTAATTGAATAAATTCTTGAGGCACAATATCTCTATGAAGATAAATGGCAATTGAGTGATACGTTCTCACGGTTTCAACAATGTCATTCTTAAAATTCAGCAACAACCAATGGTCAATTTGTAGCACCCACCCATGGGTTTGCTCATTTATTTGAGGAGACCAATCTAATAAAACTGCATGGTCACCAAAAACTCGATAGGTAACGTCCAATTTCATAAAGACATACTTAAGTCGTTCATTTTTCTTCTTATGAATTTGAGTATTTCAACAGCTCCATCGGTATCTCCATGAATGCAAAAGGTAGATGCCTCTATAGATCGTTCTACATTTTCTATCGTTGATACTTTTCCGAAGTAAACCATTTCATGTAACTGATTCCAAGCCTCATTTTTATCAAATATTAAGCCCCTAGGATTTAATCGTGAAACCAAAGTAAGATCTGAATGATATCGTCTATCGATGAAGGCTTCAAAATACAAAGGATACGATTCTTTTGTCAACGTATGAAGTTGCGAACCATAAGGTAAATACAAAGCACAATTAAGAGACAACTCATCCAATACCTCAACGATTGCCGTGGCCACTGTGCTGTCCACAATGGATCTATTATACAAAGCACCATGTAACTTAACATGATGCACCTCAACGTCCTGCTCTGCTGCAATTTCAAAAAAACAAGTAAGCTGATTTCTTATAGAATTTTTAAGCGCTTCTGAGGTGATATTCATTACTTCTCTGCCAAAATTATCAGGGTCTGGATATGACGGATGCGCTCCTATCTTAACATCATATTTTTTTGCCAATTTCATAGTTTCTCTCATAGTAAAAGAATCTCCAAAATGCCCTCCACTAGCCACATTACAACTAGAAACAAGCGGCATAAGCTCTTTGTCGAAGCCACTACCTTCTCCTACATCTACATTAATGTCGATCGTCTTTTTCATAAAAAGAATACTTTAAAAAGACCTTTAAGTCCTAAGCCAATAGCCGCTACAACTATAATTACACCCATTACATTTTGAATCAGATTATTTTTATACGTTCCCAATAGAGATGATTTATTGACGATCCATAATAAAAAGCAAGCAATAACGGGAAGTAGTAACGCATTTGCTACCTGAGCAAATTTGATAATTTCTATGGGTTTCCATCCCATGGATGAAATTATGAGTCCCACGAGCAATATACTAGTCCAAACCATTCGGAACTTCAGCGATTTCAAATTGGATTTCCAACCAAAACATCCTTTCGCTACATAAGCTGCGGCTAAGGGTGCTGTTATGGCCGATGTAATCCCCGCAGCAAACAAACCAAAACTTAAGAAATAGACTGCAAAGTCCCCATATAATGGTGCCAAACCCATGGCTAAATCACTTGCGTTTTTAACTTCTTCTCCTTCAATTGCAGTTGCGCATATTATAATTGCCATTGAAACTACTCCACCGAAGATGATAGAAATATAGGTGTCTTTTCTTGCCGCTTTTAAGTCGGAAACATCATTCCACTTTTCCTTTACTAAAGATGCATGAAGAAATAGGTTGTAGGGCACTACTGTAGTTCCCACCAACCCCAACACCATCCATAAGCCATTTTCAGGAATTCTTGGAGTAAACATTCCCTTAATAATTCCAAGGATAGACGGACTGGTTAGTACCGCGGTAACAACAAACGAAATGCTCATTAAAATGACAAGTGCTACGAGGCTACGCTCTATCAATTTATAATTTCCTAGATAGAGTAATACAAAGGCAATACCGCCTATTATTAGATTTAAGTAGTTGATTTTGACACTTGCTATTGAAAAATAAGTATCCGGAAATATCGTCTGTAATCCCAAAACCCCTCCACTAATATTGCCCGCTTGATACGCTGCATTACCAATTAAAATGGCGGCCAGAATTAATCCAACTGCGAGTCCTTTAAATAGTGGTGATCTTATTTCACTTCTTACTGTTTCAGCGAGACCTTTACCAGAAACAATACCTAACCGAGCTGCCATTTCTTGCAACACAATAGTTGCTACTATTGACACTAACATAGCCCATAGAAGTGTAAAACCATATTGCACACCGGCTAATGTACAAACGGTGACCGTTCCCGGACCTATAAAAGCTGCGGCTACTAAGGTTCCAGGCCCTATATTTTTAAATAATTTGTTTAACATACATTATGGTTAGCTGATCTAAAGTTATAAAAAAAGGGAAGCTTTAAAAAGCTTCCCTTTCCTACTTGTTATTTTATAATCTGATATAGCTATTGTTTCACGTCCTCGAGCGGCACTTCTTCTCCGTCCTTATCCACTAATATCACTTCATCAAAGTCCATCTCCTTAAACTGTGGAAATTGACTGGTGGCATCGCCAACAACCAAATACGCCATTTTTGACTCGTCCAGGTATTTATTGGCTAAAGCTTTATGTTGATCTAAAGTCATATTTCTAACCACAGTTTCTTCGTCTTGAATATAGTTTGGATCCAAACCATATCCACTCATTTCTTGAAGCATTCCTAATAAAGAGAATTGTGTTTCAAAACGACGTGCATTAGACTTAATCAAGGCATTCTTTGTAAACTCCATATCTTCTTCAGAAATACCTTCCTTATAATTCGCAATTTGTTCCTTAAAAATTGATACAGACTCTCCCGTTGTGTTCGTTCTAACGCTTGACGATGCTGTAAAGGTTCCTGGAATTTTGCTGCCACTAAAATTTGTTCGTGCCCCGTACGTATACCCTTTTTCTTCGCGTAGTATGAGGTTCACATTGCCACTAAAGGACCCTCCTAATTTATAGTTCATCACCTCTGCAGGATAAAAATCTTTATCGGTTCTAGGCAAAGCAATGTAACCAATATTAATCACGGATTGCTTTGCTTCTGGAATATCAACAAAATAAAGAGATGACTTATCCCTGGCATCGGCAATTGGATATTCTGGAATAATTACTTCCTTAGCAGCCCAAGCTGTTTCTAAACTCTTTAACTTGCTCATTACCTGCTCTTGGTTGATTTTCCCAACAACATGAAAACGAGAAATTGATGGTGAAAAATTCGCATCATAATACGCCTTAAGGTCATCTATAGTTAAGGACGCAACAGATTCCTCTGTACCACTTGTTGGGTAACTAAAAATATGATCTTTCCCGTATAACAGTTTATTGAAAACTCTGCTTGCTACCTGATTAGGGTTCGCCGCAGAACGCTTTATTCCATTAATAGTCGCTGTCTTTATAAGCTCAAATTCTTCTTCATCCCAACGTGGTTCCAACAAGATTTCTTGCATAAGATCAAGAGTTTTATCAAAATTACGTACGAGCGTATTTCCTTGAATTACTATGGACTCGCGAGTCGTATACATATTGAGATTAGCCCCTAGCATTTCTATCTCTTCTTCCAACTCCTCTGGAGTCTTTGTTGCAGTCCCTTCCATCATGATATCGGTCATGAGATTGGCAACACCATTCTTATTAATGTCATCTAATAAGTGTCCACCTTCCAAAATAAGACTAAAATTTACGGTAGGTATTTCATTTTGTTCAATACCATAAACTTTTAGACCATTAGTTAAATTTGAATTCCAACTCGTTGGAATATTCAATGCCGGAGCTTCACCTTGATCTGGCTCCAAGGAACGATCAAAGTTAGATGGTGTCTTTGCAATTTCAGTTGCTTCATCCTCTACCACCTTTTCTACGTTTTCCTTGATTTCTTCTTCTACCACTGGAGCCCTTGTAGAATTTTCAGCAATTAGCTCCATTTGTCCTTTTGGTACAAAACTAGTAATCACATAAGGCTTTCCTTTAATGTATTTATTATACACACGCATGACATCCTCTTTGGTCACCTTTTTAATATTTTCAATATCCGTCTCAATAAAACCAGGATCTCCTGCAAATACATTATACTGAGCAAGCTGAAAAGACTTACCAAGGACACTGCTTATTCCATTATAAAATTGGGTCTCCAGTCCAGCTTTAATACGCTCTACATCACGATCTGTCACTCCATTCTTTTCAAAAAGTTCAAAAGCTTCAAAAATACTTTGCTCTACATCATTCAAATTGACTCCATTGTTTCCAGTTACTTGCAAATGAAATTCTCCAGCAATCTCTTGCGAGCTATTGTATGCAAAAAAGCGTGAAGTAAGTTGTTTTTCCTTTTCCAATACTTTGTATAACGGTGCTTTTTTACCGCTAGAAACAATTTCAGCAAGAAAATCTAATGCATAGGCGTCATCTGTGTATTGCTCCAGTGTTGGCCATACCATATTTAACTGAGGAGCCGTTGCAAAGTTATCTTCATGGTATAACCGCTTCGTTTCTGAAATAGTAACTGGCTGTGGCGCTAATTTTGGCACTTCCTGTCTACGCTTTATCTCTCCAAAATACTTCTCGACGAGGGCTTTTGCCTCTTCGGTTTCGAAATCTCCGGCTACCACTAAAGTAGCATTATTAGGCCCATAAAATTTATCGTAAAACTCTCTAACATCGTTCACGGTCGCATTTTGCAGATCTACCAATTCTCCAATTACTTGCCAGTTATAGGGATGTCCTTCTGGATAAATATTTTTATCCAACACCCAATTAGTATGTCCATAAGGATTGTTATCAACACGCTGACGTTTTTCATTTTGTACTACTTCTTGCTGATTGTAAAAAGCAGACTCCGTAACTGTGTTGATTAAATAACCCATACGGTCACTTTCTAACCACATGATCATTTCCAAAGCATTTTTAGGAACGATTTCATAATACACGGTTCCGTCCTTCCATGTTCCTCCATTTAGAGTTCCTCCGGCATCTTGGATTTTTTTAAAAAATTGATCCTGCCCTACATTCTCAGATTCTTGAAATAACATATGCTCGAATAGGTGAGCAAACCCTGTCCTTCCTGTCTTCTCGCGATTAGAGCCTACACCATATTGAATCGCCAAGGATACTATAGGGTCACTCTTGTCCTGATGCAATACTACATCCAAGCCATTGGCGAGTTCATACTTTTCAAATTCGATAGAAAGTCCTGCACTATCAGCTTCAGCGGTGGCTGTTTCCTTACAGGATGTAAATGATATGGCCATGGCTAAAAAAGCAGCTATGGTCCATAAAGATGCACGTTTCATATTCATTGTTTTTTGATTGTGTTTGTGAATTTATAAAGATACAATCGGCAAGGAATCAAAAACTTAAAATGATGTTAAAGAGACGAAGTGAATTCTCATAAAAATCTCTGAATCACCCTAACCACCCATCACGATCCAAGCTTCGGTACTGAATTGCCTCACTAATGTGATCGCCAGTAACTTTTTCTGAAGCTTCTAAATCGGCTATGGTTCTCGACACTTTTAAGATTCGATCATAGGCTCTCGCAGAGAGATTAAGACGCTCCATAGCATTTTTAAGCAACTGCAACGAAGGGGCGTCGAGCGCACAAAACTTTCGAATTTGCTTAGTGCCCATCTGAGCATTGTAATGAATCATTTCAAAATTTTCAAATCGTGAGGCCTGAATTTCACGAGCCTGAGTTACTCGTTCTCTAACGGATATACTGGATTCACCACGTCTATCATCACTTAGCTTCTCGAAAGGGACTGGAGTTACTTCTATGTGTATATCTATACGATCCAAAAGAGGCCCCGAAACCTTGCTGAGATAGCGTTGCATCTCCGCAGGGGAAGAGGTTACAGGAGCCTCAGGATCATTAAAATATCCACCTGGACTTGGATTCATACTAGCAACCAACATAAAGCTTGCTGGATAAGTAACCGTAAATTTCGCCCTTGATATAGTGACATCCCTATCCTCAAGAGGTTGTCTCATTACTTCTAAAACACTTCGTTTAAACTCTGGGAGTTCATCCAAAAATAACACTCCGTTATGGGCTAAGGATATTTCACCAGGCTGTGGATATTGTCCTCCTCCAACTAGGGCAACATCACTAATAGTATGGTGTGGACTTCGGAAGGGTCTAGAGGTAATAACACCATTCTTTTTCATTGTTCTTCCGGCAACACTATGAATTTTTGTCGTTTCTAATGCTTCTGAAAGGGTTAATGGAGGCAAAATACTAGGCAATCGTTTTGCTAACATAGTCTTACCAGAGCCTGGAGGCCCAATAAGTATGATGTTATGGCCCCCTGCCGCTGCGATTTCCATACAACGTTTGATAGATTCCTGACCTTTGACATCGGCAAAATCAAATTCTGGATTCTGAAGATGCTCATAAAACTCTGCTTTTATATCTACAAAGGTCTGCTTTAGAGGGATTTTAGTATTAAAAAAATCGATCACTTGTTTCATTGAAGTAACACCATATACTTCTAATCCTTCGACAATTGCCGCTTCCTTAGCATTCTGTTCGGGAAGAATAAACCCTGTAAATCCTTCGGATTTGGCATTAACCGCTATCGGCAAGGCCCCTCGTATAGGCAGCAGGCTTCCATCGAGAGACAATTCTCCCATTATTACATAATTTGATAAGGGATGCGCTTCTGAAATTTGTCCTGTTGCCACCAAGATGCCCATTGCCAAGGTTAAGTCATAAGCAGCACCTTCCTTACGCATATCCGCTGGGGACATATTGAGAATAAGTTTTTTTCCTGGAATCTTATAACCGTTATTCTGAAGAGCAGCGGCAATTCTAAAGTTGCTTTCTCGTATGGCATTGTCTGGTAAACCCACTAAATGATACCCTACTCCAATATCGACATTAACTTCTACAGTAATGGTGGTAGCATCCACACCAAACACAGCACTCCCATATACTTTTGTAAGCATATTGATGACTTAAATTAAGTTGAGGGGAGTTTTAAGAGAAGGTTAAATATAAGAAAAAAAAATCCGCTTAGCCTGCTATACGAAAAAATCAGCCAAAGATTTGCTCCTCTTATGGTGATATGAAGTCATTGACTTATAAGATTGAGTTCCTAACGAACCTCTAAATAAGTTGTAACCGATATTGGAGTACCTCCTTTTGTAAATCCTTCTAAAGAAACTTCATAGATCCCTTCATTATCTGAAGTGTAAAATTGAATTGTCTTTTCCTGTTTACTCAATTCAAGTCTAGGTTCCCACAACAACTGACTTCGGTAATCTGGCACTCGCTTTCCTTCGGAATGCTGCTGCTTAAAATAGTGTTTTTTCTTCTGCGGAGTAAAAAGTGTCTCTTTTACAACATAATCTTCCGTGATAGAATTGTAAAAATCTCCCTCTATTGTTTCTACTACAATGACCCCTTGAAAAACATCTGCGCCTAGGAAGTACTTGTCTCTAACAATCGTAATGGCGTCCACCTTTTTGGCACTATAGTTAAGCAATTTACGTTGATCCTGAACAATAATTCCATCTACGATAATCAAAGGAGGAAAGCTGGTAGGTAAGGTGTTTTCATAAGGGCGTACCGCGAAAACAGTCTCTCCCTCACCTCTGGTGATCCAGGCATCATCTACATATTCGACCAAGGTCTCTTTAATAGTAGGAAAGCGCTTGTAATCATCCAATTTATACAGGACACCTCTATCACCATAGAAAGGCTTTATTGGAGCCGGCACTCTAATGGTATCGGGTTTTTGTGAAAAGTAACCATTCTCAATTTGGTTATAAACACTCCTTTGCACAATAGCTTCTTTTAAGGTGATATCAATAAAAAAATCTTTAAAGGGAATTCCTGAATAATCGGTAGATTCTTGGTTATTGATTTCAATTTTATACTGATCCCTATCTTCTCCAACTATTTGAAAAGTAGCCCTATCCCCTTCAAAATCTTCATCCAACATAAAATAAAAAGTGCCGTTTTTCTGGGTGCTTGCTATTTTAGTAATAAATCCTTTGCCAGGTATTGAAAGCGCTACTTTTATGTTATCAATAGGCAATGCACTATTATTCGATCTAATGTTTCCTTTTATAATCCCTCCTCTAAGTTCCGGCAAGTAATTTGGGTGATTTGTTTTCTTTTTTGCAAGACTGATTTTGTCTAAGGTAGTGGGTTTGGAAAAGGGATGAGTGAAATCTTGCTTCCGAATAGATAACGAATAAGTACCCTCCATTGAGGTTTCGTTTGCCGAAGATAAGGTTATTGCGACTAAGTCGCCTTTATTGGCTGTGTTTTTATCCAAACTAATGGCTATACCACTCTTATTTAACCTAGGAGGTTTAGAAGCTAATGGAGTACTATTTAATACCTGCATGGTCCCACTATCTGCAATAATAGCACCTGGTAAACTTTGATATGGGTTTATAATTGCCATATCGGCCCAGAAAAAATGAGAAGCCTCGTCATTCTGCATCCATTGAGTATATCCTGTTAACTTATAACTGCCTGATGGCAATGAAACCGGCACAAAAAAATCACCTTGTCCTACTCCGCTATCCAATGTTACTTTATGTTTAAAAATAGTTCCTCTGTTTTTATCAATTAATTCCACATAGGCAACCTTACTCAACTTACTTGTTACATTTGTAACTGCGTCCATACAGTATACTTTGTAATACAAATACTCTCCTGAAAAAAGAGTAATGGTGTTGGTATGGATAAATACCTTTTCTCGCGGAATAGCCTCGTAACCTTCGCTCATTTCTTGATGGACCTGTCCGTATCCAAAAAGGCTGAAAAACGTAACGACTAAACAAACTAAAATTTCTTTTTTCATCTTTATTATTATTTTGAAGGAAGTCAAACTAGATCATAGTTGTTCTTCTTCGTTTTCATCGTGTTCATCGTGTTCATCGGTAAGGAATTTTACGCCTTCCTTATTCTACCCAAAAACTTGGAGGCACATTCTCTCCTAAAGCTGTACAATCTCCACATTCCCTAACTACCACAAGATAAGGGCCTGGTATGGCTGGGTTTGGATTGAGATTAAGAGATACATACTTCACATCATTACGGGTAATTTCATTCAATAAACTTCCGCATACACCTGGTGCTTGAGAAAATTGTCTAGGCGCGAATTCAAAACACCTATTAATATAAGGGGGTAAGCCTTCGTTAGGAAAGAAGTCCTCATAATTAAAAAATAATCGCTTCGTATTCACGGAGGATACATCAAAAAAGCCTACAACTTTTTCTTCCGAATTATTAACCGACGAAATGTTCCCTGCAAAAAAACCTGGTTGATTGCTTGAAAATACACTCTCACTTTCAGAAAAATCGTTTAGTGTTTGATAATACGTATAGGCCTCCAGGGATTGCACATATTGCTTTACAAGAATACTGTATCGATGTGAAATCCGATAATCATCTCTATTTATATACCTTACTCTATGACGTAATACACTATTCTCAGAAAGTCCACTTATATTTAAAACATTAATAGTATTGGAGTTTTCTGTTCTGAAGCATACACGTTCTTCCTGTTGCTTTACCTCCAAAGCGACCTCGCAATCGAATTGTGGTTCTTCTACAACAACTAAATCTAAAGAACTCCATTTAGGTGCTATAATTTTAAAGGTCTCCTCGTATTCATACCTAAAATAATTACCATCCTCCGTCGTATCGAAACTATCTAAATATATAGACATCCCTTCGCCACTATTTGTTAACGTCTCCCTCACTGCGGTCAACCGATCTATTTCAATCTCGGGCGTTAATTGTACCTCATTAGATTGGTATAATTTTCCATCAATAGTTTGTATTCTTAAGACATACGCTATATTGGGTTGGGCCCGAAACTGGCTATCAGAGACATACCTACCAGGGGAGACTTCATTAAACATCACACTTCCCAAGTTACTATCAATGGTGACAATGGCATTGCTTTCATGAGCAGGAACTTCACTTTCGAAAGCATACGTCCGGCTTAGTAACACCTCTTGTTGTCTTAGTTCATTGGTAATAGTAGCTTCTATTACCAACGCACTCTCCAAATTTTCGGTATTAAAATCGATTTCATCTACACATGATGATAACATAAGTACCAACAAGTTAAAAAACAGAATTCTATGTAATTTCAATAGCTTCATAATATTATTCGGTCCAAAATTCTGGTATTTCATTACTCCCCAAAACCCTACAGTCTCCACAAATCCTAGGTACGACTATAAAGGGGCCTTGTTGCGTACTTTCAGGTTTTGGATTTACATCCCAATACATAATTTCCTCGTTTAACAATCCCCCAATTAAAGAGCCACATCTATCGGTTGGATGTCCCTGATCTCTCACAGGCGTGAATTCAAAACAAGAGGCAACATAATCAGGTAATTCTTCTCCTGAGAAAAAGTCCTCATAGTTAAAAAACAATCGTTCTTCACTAACAAAAGAAGCTTCAAAAAAGCCTAATACCTTTTCATTTGCGTTACTTTCTGAAAAGATATTGCCTTCAAAAAATCCCGGCTGACTTTGAGAAAAAAGACTGCCTTCTCCAGAAAACTCTTTTAATGTCTCAAAATAGGTATGGGCTTCTCTAGTCTGTATATATTGACGAACTAAAATACTGTAGCGATGCGACATAATATAATTATCATCTCTTATCCGCCGGACAGGAAATCGTACTAACCTATCTTCACTTAAAGCCATTGTATTCCCAATAATAATAGCGGTGGATGTGTCTTTGGCGAAACAAACACGTTGTTCTTCAGATTTTGGAATGAGCGCGACTGCACAGGCAGGCCAATTTGGGTTCGTAACAACAAGATCCTCGGCTCGCCACTTTGGAGCGATTACCTTATACGCTTCCTCGTATTCGAAACGGTAAAATTGAGATTCTCCCTCAGGGTCAAAGCTATCCACAAAAATGGTCACTCCATCTTCATTTAATTCACCTACCACTCGCTCTGCATACAAACGTCCAATAGGAGTTGTTTTTGTCATTGCCACAGGAGAAGAGCTGTAACGATCACCATTACTTGTTAAAACTACCAATTGATAATTAATATTTTCTTGTGCACTAAATGGCCGAGTCGCCCTATATCTTCCTGAAGAACTTTCAGTAAATTCAATGGTTCCATCATTACTTTCAATAAAGACCCGTGCATTTGTTTCTGGTTGAGGACCATCCAATTCGAAGGCATAGGTTCTACTCAACATTATTTCATGGTTTTTAACTTCATTCGTAATTACCGCTTCGATGACCAATGCACTTTCTAATGAGGACGTCTCAAAGGATACTTCCTCAGTACACCCAAATGACATATAAAGCGATAGGCTTGCCAATACCATTCTCCATATTTTATCTACACTTTTATATTTCATTCTTCCCAAAATTCTGGTGCTATATTAGTTCCAAATAAGGTACAATCTCCACACTCAATAGGCACTAAATCATAAGGCCCTTCTATTGGAAAAAAGAACGGATCTAAATCAAAAAATAACTGGTCGTCATTATTTTGATAAAATACATGTTCCCCTCTCGGTAAGGTGGTCGTAATCAATTCTAAACAATCTTCATAACCAAATATAGGGTAGCCATATTCTATCTCGTATATGACGGGTGCAGTAATTTCACAGCGCGTAACATGAGAAGGAGGCTCTCTATCTGGAAAAAAATCTAAGTAATTAGTGAATATTCTAGCACTGGATACATAAGCAATATCAAAAAACCCAACTACAATTTCATTCGGATTTTCAACACTACTTATATTTCCTCTTAAATAACCTGGTTGTACTTGCGAAAATAGCATTGGATTTTCTTGAAACCTTAATAGATTGTCATAGTAAATGTAAGAGTCGCTGGTCACTGTATATTGTTTTACAAGGATACTATAGCGTTGCCCCAAAATAAAATTATCGGCAGCAACTGCGTGTACAGGTACTCTGGTTACACTATTGCTCGATAAGCCCGCTGTAGATGCTTGCACAATAGTTTTAGAATCCAACGTATTATAGCAAATTTGTTTTTGTTCCGTTTTTTGTATCAGTGCCGCTCTACAAATGGGCCAATTATCTTCGGCAATTATAATATCGAAAGTATTATAGTAAGGCGATCTAATTTTGTAAGTTTCCTCGAAAGTATATCTAAAATAGTTTCCATTGGTAGCTTCACCTATGCCATCGAGAAATATGCCTAGATTTGGAATATCCGTTGTAGTATTAACTCGTTCAGCCTGGAGATTAGTAACCCTGTTTGAAGATGTTAAAACAGTTTGTTCCGATTCATAAACGGTACCGTTGCTTAAGGTTATCTTCAACTGGTAATTTACACCATCAACAGCCGCAAAATTAGTACTGGATATATATTCGCCTGGATTATTTTCGGTAAACGGTAGAACTCCTTGAGAACTTATAATTTCGACACTAGCATTTTCTTCCGGTTGTGCTTCTCCCCCAAATTCGAAAGCCCTGCTCAATTTAACAGTATGCTGTAAATTTTCATTAGTAATTATTGCCTCAATTACCAAAGCAGACTCAACCGTCTCTGTTTCAAAAGCTATTTCCTCCGTACAGGCCATTAAGCAAAAGACAGCAATAATTCCAATAGCGATATTTCTATAATGTCCGTCCATTAAAATTTAAAATTATAAGTGATCGTTGGAATAGGGATAGAAAATATGGAGCTCTGTAACGCTTTTACCTGCCCATCATCTGTTACAAAAAAGACAGAATAAGGATTGTTTCTTCCGAGAACATTATAAATTGAAATATTCCAGAAACTATGTGCTAATTTTTTGTTTTTATGGTTTCCTTCTACGTTAAAACTAATGTCAAAACGGTAGTAATCGGGAATCCTGAATTGATTTCTATCGCTATAAAGAACAAACTCCGCATTATTGAGCACGAAATTCCCAACCGGAACAGTCACCGGTCGTCCCGTTTGATACACAAAATTCGCAGACAAACTAAAACGCTTTGTAAACTTGTAATTCGCAACAAGACTTACATCATGAGGTTTATCAAAGTTTGATGGGAAAAAATCTCCAGCATTAATTGTTTCTTCTGAAAATTGGCTGTCAAATTTAATTAGAGAACGTGAATAAGTATAGCCCAACCAACCGTTGAGTCTTCCTTTTTTCTTCTTCAATAAAAATTCTACCCCGTAGGACTTCCCTTCTCCTTGTAATACCTCGGTTTCTATATTATCATTGAGCAGCAACTGAGCTCCCGTTTTAAAATCTAGTATGTTTTGGGAAGTTTTGTAATACCCTTCGAGACTGAGCTCGAAACTATTTTCTTGTAAATTTTTATAAAAACCCAACGAATATTGTTGTGCTTCTTGTGGAGCAATATTGATGTTAGAAAGCTTCCAAGTATCCGTAGGTGATACCGTGGTGTTATTTGTCAAGGTATGTATATATTGGTACGTATTATTATAAGAAGCTTTTACTGAAAAATCTGAATTTATAAAATACCGTGTTGACACTCTAAATTCTGGTCCACCATAAGTCTCTATCACTTCATTATTAGAAAATTCTTGCGTCTCTATCAATGTGGCTTCATTTCTAGGCAATCCATCGGCATAAATATCTTGTGATGAAGGCCCTAATGCACTGTACATTGAGAACCGAACGCCAGCATTGACCTGTAACTTATCACTTATACGAAAAGCATCCGATATAAATACGGCAGACTCCAACCCCTTGTCTTCAGGAATTGTCAAAGGAACGATACTAGAATTATTCAATGGTTCAATGCTTCCCGGATTTACTTGGTAGAGTTTAGAGGCCAATCCATAATCTAATGTATGTTTTTCATTGACCTTTGTTTTCATTTTTAATCGAACTCCTGTTTCTGAAATACTATACCCCAACTCAAAATCATCATTGGAGGCTCCGTCAAAATCAATTCCAAATTCATAATTACTATTGGTAATACCTAAACTCCCTTTGGTCGCCTCACTGAAGTCGTGATCCCATTGTAACGAAACCATACGATTAGAATAATTATACAATGAGTCTGAAGTAATACTAAAAGCATCTTTGCTATAATATCCAGTTGCTTTTACTTTATCCTTCTCTCCAATATCATGATGGTATTTGGCAATAATATCAAAGAAATTTGCCTGACTGTTTTGCAGCGACTCTTCATCCAAGGATCGCAGTATCCAATTTGAATAGGTTGTTCTTCCACCGAGTAAGAGCCCCCCTTTTTCTTTTTCCGTAGGTAGTTCTACAGTAAGACTTCCTGTAACTGGGCCAATAGAACCTTCGGCAGAAAATTTTTCATCATTGGCATCTTTAGAGATGATATCAATTACCGACGACAATCTACCTCCAAATTCGGCTGGAATGTTTCCCTTATGAATCGTAACATCTTGCGTTGTAAAAGGGTTTATTCCAGAGAAAATTCCGAAGAAATGAGATGGATTATAAATAACCCCATCATCCAACAAGATTAAGTTTTGATCTTCCTTACCCCCTCTTACATTATATCCTGCACTTCCTTCCCCTGCCGTTGAAATCCCAGGCAAAGTGGTGGCTACCTTTAAAATATCTCGCTCCCCCAAGACCAATGGGATGTTCTTAATTTCTTTGACATCAATTTTAGTGACCCCGGTAGTTGCATTTTCCACATTTTGCTTGGCGCTACCTTCTATAAGTACCGCATCCAATTGTTCTAAACTTTCGATAAGCACAATATCCAATTCCCCGTCATTATACATAATGACCTGCTTGGTAACTTCTAGAAACCCTAAGGATCGAGTTGTTATCAAGTTGACCCCTGCTGCCAATTGTAGTGTGAAATTTCCTTCTTCATTTGTCGTAGTCCCATATGTTCTATTGGCTACAACTAAAGAAACATTAGGTAAAGGAGCACCCCGTTCGTCAAAAACGGCGCCTCGCAGAGTAAAACTCTTTCGTGAGTTCTGTAAATTTTCCTTTCCAATTCGTACCGTTTCTATTGGTAAACTAGTTTTAGATTTTTCAATGGCATTAAATACTGGAGCTACTGTCCTTATATTTTGTGGAACAATGTCTGTCTCAGTCACAGGAATAGGATCGTTAAAATATCCTTCAGGAAGTTCACTATAAATTGTATTATTTTGAGTAAGGATCACTTTAGCATCGCCCAGAATAAAATAATTAATCACGGTGTCATTGAATAGATCATCAAGTATTGTAGAGAGATCAGCGTCATTGTAAGCTCCCGAAACTTTCTTCGATTTAAACCAAGTCGCAACAAAATAAAAGGTGTAGGGAGTTTTCTGTTCTATACTAAGAATGGCTTCCTCTATGGTCACATCCTCATAGGATACAGTCACTAAACGTTCCTCTTGCGCCTGAACTATGCTTGTAACTACTAATAAAAAAATAGCAATATAATACCTCATTAATTCTTAGTTTTACGTTCATTCTCCAATTGATTTGCCTTGTTCAGCAGCGCCTTAAACTGCTGTTCTTTTGGCGCCCTTCTCAACACTGCGTTATTCGATAAAAACTCTTTTAGTTCTTTTTTAATCGACGGAAATAGGGTGTAAATATCATTTTTTGTAGTGGTCTTATAATAATCGTCATTATAGCGAAAAACAAATTCACTTTTTGTGTCATAAAACTCAAAATACACAATGCGCTTGTCTTCCTTCTTTACTCGCCTTTTCTTATGTTTTTTATACAGGATTCCAAGATCATACTTCGCCACTATTTCATGAAAACCATCTACATCTTTAGCGATTGCTTCCGGGTTATCAATTCTAATGAAATGATGATCTTTAATAATAAAATAGTCCACCTTATTTTTTATTAATTGTAATAAGGTTTTTTTGTTTTTATTTTCTAAACTAGCAATTAGTTCATCCTCATAAATATCAAATTTAAGATTGATATTATAATAGACTTGACCGTCATAAGAGACCTCTCCACTATACAGGGTTTGGTCTATAAAAAATTTGTGTTGATTTCGGGTAGTTTTATAGCCTTCAATATATTCGGCTCCATTAAATAACGAAGTATTTTCAATACCAACTTGAGCATCGAACCAAATATGGTACTCTTTTTCTAACGACGAAGTTTGAGAATGAGCATGGAGAATACAGAAGAGAACTATTACAATGGGAGGGATTGTTAGTTTCATAAAAATAATCTTTTGGTTGTCGCAACGAAAATCTTCTATTGCTGATTCTAAAATTACTTTTAAAAATTAGAAATGAATGGCTAATTCGTAGATTTTATCTTAAATGGTGCCGCTATTTATGAAATAAGAGAGTCT
>JAHZIZ010000074.1 GCA_022601215.1 Bacteroidota bacterium | reverse complement strand
CATTGTGTCCAGAATCGTCAGCCTTTGGGAGAGTTGACATCATTTGGGATAGCAAAGGACTATGCTATTTAACTGAAGTTGAGTTTTTAGACCCAGAAATTTGGTTGAGGAATGCCCCAAATACAGCGAGTGAAATTGCTAAGGGAATTGCCAATTATTTGTAAGTAATAATTTGGGTTCATTTATGATTTGACCTCCAACTCGAACGTGAATTGATACGCATCCTTTGGAATTAATACTTTTTTCCCAGTCCCGTTATTAAATGCATTTGCAATACATGTCATGGGTTCTATTGCTATGGATTTGCGGTCATCAGGAATGAATAGTTGAAGATACGTCGCCTGAGGAGCCTTTAAACTAAGACTGTAGTCCGAGGTTGTCAAGGTGATTTTATGGTGAGCTAAATCAAAGCAGGTGTCTAATTGTACATCTTTTAGTTGTATTTTTTCTTCTGAAAATGGTACAGCGGAAATCGGGATCATCGCTTCATTAGTTTGGTAACTCTGTGTGCTCTGAAATAAAATGCGAGCGTGTTCCATGTTGGAAATTTGAAAATAGGGATGCCATCCCATTCCGAAAGGAAAAGAAGAATTTCCTTTATTTTCAACAGTATACGTTAACCCAAAACCATTTGTGGAAAAAGAATACCGCATGGTAAAAAGAAACGCAAATGGGAAGTCTTCATTGGCAATATGATTGTATTGTAGCTGTAGATCATTATTAGAGACGGAAGCAATTTCGAAGGAGCAATTTTTTAAAAATCCGTGAATGGCATTTTTCTTTTTTGGTTCGGTTATAGGTAATTGATATTGATGACTCTCATGGGTAAATCGCCCCTTTTCTAATCGGTTAGGAAAGGGAAATAAAACCGCCTGTGTGGCGTATTTTATATGGTGTTCCTTGGCTGAATTGGAGAGGTCAAATGGAGGAATTATATTCGTGTCATTTATCGTCCATTCTTGCAAGGAACCTCCGAGATGAGGAAATACTTTATATGAAACATTAGTTCCTGTAAATTGAATATAGGAAAGTATAGTATCTTTATGTGGAACAATGCGATGTTTCATGGATTTCTAAATTGTAAGCGAATAACTGAATTTTTTTGGACTATTTATAGCGTTCACTTATCAAAAATACAAAAACCATTCGTCGACACTTAATGGTTATTCGTCTATAGTAAATGATAGCTTTGTCTATATAATTATTTATTTTATAAAAATCTAATGACCTTGTATGGCTTATATTATAAGCGCTCGAAAACTATGAAAGAATTAAAAATATTGCTCATCGAAGATGATACTATCGAAGTGATGAAATTAAATCGAGCTATCAAAAAACTTGAGATGTCCCATCAATTAATAGAAGCGAGGAATGGTGAAGAGGCTTTGAAGATATTGAAGGAGGATAAAAACTTGCCTGACATCATTTTTTTAGATTTGAATATGCCTAAAATAAATGGAATTGAATTTTTACGAATTTTAAAAACAGATGAGGTATTACGTTTTTTGCCAACGATTATTCTAACAACCTCAAACAATCAAAAAGACATGCTTGAATGTTACCAAGTGGGTATTGCGGGATATATTTTAAAGCCTTTAAAATATGATGATTATGTCTATAAAATTGGAAAGACGCTAGATTATTGGAGCGAAAATGAATTAATCAAAATAATATGAAAGGAATTGTTTTTACAGAATTATTAGAACTTGTCGAAGAAAAGTTTGGTATTGAAATGGTAGATACCATAATTAATGAATCTGATTTAGATTCCGGAGGGATTTATACTTCAGTAGGTACTTACAATTTTTCTGAGATGCTTTCTCTTCTAACACATCTTAGTAAGGAAACAGGTCTTTCAATAGACACATTACTTGAAGTGTACGCAGAGCATTTTTTTGGAGTAATTGAGAAGAGTTATCCAGGTTTTTTAGCGCAGTATGATGATCCAATTGAAATGCTATCATGTATTGAAAATCATATCCATGTAGAGGTAAGGAAGATTTACCCTGATGCAGAATTGCCTACTTTTACTATTGAGAAAAAGACAGAAAAGACACTTGTTATGCTTTACAGGTCTAGCAGAGCCATGTATAGTTTTGGACTTGGGTTAATGAATAAAACATTCGAACATTTCAATAGTACAGCAACTATTTTGTTAGAAAAATTAAAGGAAGATGGTACTGAGGTTCGGTTCAGTATTACAAGAAATGAGTGATGATCAATTAAAAATATATGAACGCGCTTTAAAGCGAGAACGAGCAGCAAGAAAGCAAGCTGAAGCCATACTTGAGAAGAAGTCGGCCGAGTTGTTCGCTCTTACTCAAGAGTTGACAAAATCCAATAGAAAATTAGAGAAATTAGTCTTGGAAAAGACTTCTCGACTTAAAGGGGTGTTTCATAATATTATTGATGCTTATGTTGTAATGAACATCCGTGGAGATGTTCTGGAAATGAACGAGGCCGCCACAAAATTGTTTGGATATGATTTAGCTATAGAACCAATAAATGTAGTGAGTTTAATATACAAGGCAGATCTCAAGTATGCCATGGACTCTTATAATCAATTATTGGAACATGGTTTTTTTACTAACTATCGAGCCAGAATATTTACGAAGGATAAACAAATTCGATGGGTGCATATCAACGCTAGTCTTATTTATGATGAACATAAAAAAGCGATTGGTGCCCAAGGGATTGTTCGAGATATTACTGAAAACCAACTGAGCGCTGGAATTATTGCCGAACAACAAAAAAAATTAAGTGCTATTGTAGATTATTCGAGCCTGGCCATTATTCTTACTCAGGATGGACGGATAATTCAAACCAATAGAAAAGCTCAGGAATTATTACAATTTACTGAAAGTGAATTAATAGACTTACATGTAAAGGATATTTCTTTAAAAGATGATCATGATATTTCTGTCAATTTAATGAATCAAATGAATCAGGAAGGCTTGGATCATTTCGTAGTAAAGAAGCGTTATATAAAAAAAGACGGGTCTAAAGTATGGGCAAAAACAAGTGTCGCAGCGGTTAGAAATGAAGATGGGTCCATTTTGTATCAGGTAGCTTTAATTGAAGATATTACAGAACAGATAAAAAATGAGGAGGATAGACAATCACTCATGCAACGTTTAGAAAAAAGTAATGACGAACTACAGGAATACGCGCATGTAGTTTCACATGATCTAAAATCGCCTTTACGAAGTATTTATGCGCTGGTAGAGTGGATGAAAGAGGATAATATAGATAGTTTTGACCAAGCGACTTTGCAGAATTTAGCCTTGATTGAGTCTACCCTAGAGAAAATGGAATTATTGATTTCGGATGTGTTGTCTTTTTCAAGCGTTTCTAGTGGGGAAAAGAAGTTGGCTCCTGTAGACATAAACGAACTAATTGAAGAGATAAGGCAAACACATTTCTTTCCGAAGCACATTTCATTAGTAATTAAGAGACCTTTGCCTACCTTAAATGTAGATCGTGTTCGTGTGCTGCAATTATTTCAAAATTTAATTAGTAATGCGGTGCGCTATATTGATAAAACTGAGGGGCTAATTGAAGTAGATGCGGTTGAGAAGGGGGCTTTTTATCAATTTTCAATTGGTGACAATGGTATCGGTATTGAGAAACAATATCATCAAAAGATTTTTAAAATGTTCCAGTCTCTAAATAAAAGTAAAGAGTCTACAGGAATAGGTTTAGCAATAGTAAAAAAAATTGTAGACAACCACCAAGGTGACATTTGGCTAGAGAGTAAGGTTGGAAAAGGGTCTACCTTTTTCTTTACCCTTAGGAAATAACTGCCTTCGCATCTTCTTTTTTATTTAACTTGCATGAAATTGACAAATGGAACAACCTAATCTTTCATATATTGAAGAATTGTCAGGCGGTGATAATGCTTTTAAAGAAAAGCTAATTGCCATAGTAAGGAAAGAACTTCCTCGCGAAATTTCCGATTACAAAACCAATATTGAAGCTGCTTCATATGAAAAGGCTGCAGAATATGTTCATAAACTTAAACATAAAATTAGTATTTTAGGACTGGAAGAAGCCTATTACGTGGCTATGGATTATGAAGAAGATTTGAGAAATGAGCGTTTAGAATGTCAATCTAAATTTGAAGCTATTCTGTTACAAATGTCCCAATTTATTGAGTTACTATAATTATTGAACCTATGAAATGTATCATAATTGATGATGAAGCTACTGCTAGAGCTATTATTGCGCACCTGTGTGCAAGTGTAGATGGATTAGAGGTTGTCGAGGAATTTCCGAATGCTATTCAGGCCATTAAGTTTTTGAATAAGAATGAGGTAGATCTTATTTTCTTGGATATACATATGCCTGATTTTACGGGATTCGATTTTATTGACACCTTGAAAACGCCTCCAAAGATAGTATTGACAACATCGGACAAAAATTTGGCGTTTGAAGCGTTCGAATATGATTGTATTGTAGATTACCTTTTAAAACCTGTTACTTTACCTAGGTTTTTGAAGGCCATGCAAAAAGTGGAAAGTACAAATGTAACAACATCTGTTATTGATATGGATAAGAAGGAATCCACTGATTCAAACAATACTTCCGATAAAGAATTGTATGTAAATATTGATAGAAGATTGATAAAAATTGATTTTGAAAGTATTTATCTTATCGAAGCCAAAGGAGATTATATCTTAATCAAAACGCATGAGAAAAACTATACGGTTCATTCAACTCTTAAGAAAATAGAGGAGAAATTACCCGACAATCTTTTTTTAAAAGTTCATCGATCCTATATTATTCATATTAAGAAGATAATTGATATAGAAGATAATAGTGTGTTAATTGAAAGGGATGTGGTTCCGATAAGTCGTTCCAATAGATCCGAATTGATGAAGCGTCTAAATTTGTTATAAGCTTTTCTTGACGTTGCGTTTAGTTAGTGACCATTGGAATTGAACCCCTACTTCTAAAAATTCGAAACCAGTGGCAGTTGCTGATGCAATGTTACTGTATTTAGAGTAGGCAGTTGTTCTTAATCTTTCGGAAGGTGTATAATTCAAACTACCCTCAATTCTAAAAAGTGAGGTGCTAGAATCTTCTTGTAAATATTGCATGCCGACAGCGGTATTTATGTGATAACTAAAGTTCCCTTTGTTTCCTGAAATTTCTGCAAATAACTCCAATGCCTGATACTTATCGGGACTAAAGTATAGAGATGGTCTCTGGTTTTTAAAGGAAAGATATTGATAGTTTACACCACCTTTAAGGTTGGGACGCTTGCCGAAATTGTAATAGAGTGATGTAAACAAAAGGTCCCTTGAATTTTGATCCGTTTGAGCAGTGTGCATAAACCCCGTATACCATCCCAGACCTATATTGGTGCCCATATTATAATTCAGTGAAAAATTATTCATGAATATTTGTTCATCAATTAATGCGGCGTTAAAGTTTTGTAGATTTCTACTGTACCCAACTTCCAGGTATTGCAATGGCAATGGTCTTGATTTAATGAAAATGGAACCATTAATCTCTTGAAAATTATTGGATGGCCCTGTCGCTTTTATAAATCCTACCTTATTACAAATCCACGTGTTGTTTAGTAATCTATAATCAAGACCAAAACGAATGTTATTATTGTAAGCCATCTCCTTACTAATCTTGTTTTCAGTCGATCTGTATTCATACTCAAGAGTTGAAACTAACCTGTTTGAAAATGGAATTCTTCCAGTTGTATGAATTCCTTGAGCTTCATTTTTTCCATTGTCCACAGTATACATAGTTCGTGTCCCCACTGTTGGAGACATGCTAGTTTCTATTTCCTTAATGAGCTTTTTCGCGTCTATTTGATTAGGGTAAAATTCCAATGTTTTATTCGCAAAAAGTAAGGCTAGTTTTAAGTTGCCTCTACCTTTGTAAGCATTAGCAATCCCCAAGTTTCCGTCAAACGAAGTGCTGTCTTTTGATAATATATTTTCATACAGGGTAATACTTTTTTTGAATTGACCTGTATACATTCCTAAACTGGCTTTCAATCTAAGTACAAATGGGTCTTTTGGAAATCGTTTTTCTAATTTCTTAAGTTCTTTTTTTACTTGAGCTATTTTTCCGTTCCAAAGTAAGGCTTGAACATATCGTTCAGACACGTGAATCTCATCATCTAGAGAGGGAAATTCGGCTAAATATTGGAAGGCTATCTTGGCATAATCGAGTGCTTTTTTATCCTTTTTTCGTTTATGAAAGATTAAAGATAAACCAGTGAAAATTTCTATACTGTCTTTTAAACTAAGTGTGTTTTTTTCGGCTCCTTCAAGGTCGTTATGTATGAGTTGAATGTTTATAATAGCACGTCGCGTATCCAAATCATTGGGGAAATTTTCAAAGTTTTCGTTTAGTAACAATAGTGCTGCAGAGGGGTTTTCTTGTTCAATTAGTTGTGCTGCCTTCCCTAATCGCATATATTTCTGTGAAACCAAGGCGTTTTTATTCTCTGGAAATATACTTAGGGCCTTTTCAATCCATGAAAGGGCTTGATCATATTCTTTTAGATTGGATAAGGTGTTTGCGTATCCTAATAATGCAGAGAAGTCTTGCGGTTTATGTTTTATTAAGTCTTTATAGTGTTTTTTTGCTTCAGTATATTCTTTATTCCACAGTAATGCCTCTGCGTAGTTAAGCTCAATTTCAAAGTCTGATGGAAAATCGGATAACAAATCTATAAATAGCTCTTTTGCTTTCTTAGGCCTTCCGGATAGTCCAACGGCCCTGCCTAAACATAAGCGCGCTGTTTTGTTATTGGGATGGGTGGATATAATATCTTTAAAAAACACCGTGGCTTTTGCAT
>JAHZIZ010000073.1 GCA_022601215.1 Bacteroidota bacterium | reverse complement strand
CTAAACAACAATGTATTATTCACGCCAGTATCCAATAGAAATGATAATTTCGTACCGTTCACCTCAACGGGAATAATCACTAAGTTGTTTAGAAATTGAAATTGAATTCTGTCCTTCTTTTGGGAAGTTGGCAACTTAAAACCAGCCTGTCCATAAGCCGAAGAAATAAACAGCAAACAAGAACAAAGCAAGTAGCAAATAGTAAGCGAAGGTTTTCCAATTTTCATTTCCTGTAGAAGATATAAAAAAAGGCGCAAATTAGTTCCACGCGCCCTCTTTTTCATAAATATTTCGCAACTTTGCTATCTTAATTTATAAATCATGCCTGAAGTATCTTCCAAAGGAAAAAACATGCCGGAATCACCTATTAGAAAGTTGGTTCCCTTTGCTGAAAAAGCTCGTAAAGAAAACAAACATATTTACCACTTAAACATTGGGCAACCAGATATTAAATCTCCTGATGTAGCAATGGATGCTGTTGCCAAACACGGTATTGATGTTTTAGCATATTCTCGATCTGAAGGATCTGAAACCTATAGAGAGAAAATCGCAGCATATTACCACAGGAATGATATCCCTGTTACAGCGGATGATATCATTGTAACAACGGGAGGTAGTGAAGCCTTACTTTTTGCCATGGGATCCATATGTGATGCTGGTGACGAAGTTATTATTCCAGAGCCATTTTATGCTAATTACAATGGTTTTGCTACTGCATCTGGAGTGAAGATAGTCCCTGTAAATTCTAAGATAGAGGATAATTTTGCCTTACCTCCTATTTCTGAATTTGAAAGGTTAATTACACCTAAAACCAAGGCCATTTTAATCTGTAATCCAGGAAACCCAACGGGTTATCTTTATTCTAAAGAAGAGATTAAGACCCTTGCCAGTATTGTCAAAAAACACGATCTCTTTTTGGTTTCAGATGAAGTATACCGAGAATTCACTTATGACGGATTGGAACACTATTCTATTCTTCAAGAAGACGACATTAGCGAAAATGGAATTATTATAGACTCTGTTTCTAAACGCTATAGTATGTGTGGAGCGCGAATTGGATGCCTGGTATCTAAAAACAAACACGTGATAAGTACGGCACTCAAATTTGCGCAAGCAAGATTGAGTCCACCAACCTTTGCTCAAATTGCCAGCGAAGCAGCCTTGGAAACACCTCAAAGTTATTTTGATGACGTTATTGAAGAATATGTAGCGCGCAGAAATACCTTGATCGAGGAATTACAAAAAATACCTGGAGTTACCGTTGGAGTGCCCAAAGGTGCCTTTTATTGTATCGTACAATTGCCTGTAAAAAATAGCGATCATTTTGCACAATGGCTCCTAGAAGACTTCGATCTTAATGGAGAGACCATCATGGTAGCACCTGCCGCCGGATTTTACTCCACGCCAGGAGTAGGACTCAATCAAGTTCGAATCGCTTATGTCTTAAACAAAGAGAGTTTAGTAAAAGCAGTTGATATTTTAAAAACAGCCTTAGCCCAATACCAAGATTAATGCACATAGAAACTCTTACATCACTAAAAGCCTACAACACCTTTGGAATTGATTGCAAAGCGCAATTTTTTACTTCAGTAGAGACTTTAAAGGATTTAAAAGAGGTGCTCTCCAAGGAGATTCATCCCAATCTCTTCGTTTTAGGAGGTGGAAGTAATCTACTGCTTACTAAAGATGTAAACGCCTTAGTGCTGCATATCAACATGAAAGGGATTACCCTACTTTCAAAAGAAAATGACCATGTGCTATTGGAAGTAAATGCAGGAGAAAACTGGCATGACTTCGTTCTATATTGTATCGAAAATGATTACGGAGGCATAGAAAATTTATCTCTTATTCCAGGAAATGTTGGGACGGCTCCTATTCAAAATATTGGCGCTTATGGGGTGGAGTTAAAAGATGTATTTGTGCGCTGTCACGCTATTCGTATTTCAACCCAAGAGGAAGTTAGCTTTGACCATTACGAATGCCAATTTGGATATCGAAACTCCATCTTTAAAAATGAAGCTAAAGATGAGTATATCATTACCAGTGTGGTTTTTAAACTGTCAACAAAAAACCACATTATAAAAAGTTCTTACGGGGCTATTCAAGAGCAACTAAAAAAGAGTAGTGTATCGACACCTACCATTTCGGATATTTCCAAAGCAGTTATTGCCATCCGTCAATCCAAACTTCCAGATCCAGCAAAAATAGGAAATAGTGGTAGTTTTTTTAAAAACCCTGTCATCTCAACGGAGGCCTTTCAAGAATTTCGCATGAAATTCCCCAGAGCTCCTTTCTATGAGGTTTCCGCTACCGAGTTTAAGATTCCTGCGGGTTGGTTAATTGAACAAGCTGGCTTTAAAGGAAAGCGTTTTGGTGAGGCTGGTGTCCATAAGAACCAGGCCTTAGTAATAGTAAATCATGGAAAAGCAACGGGTACCGAAATATGGGAACTGGCCTTAAAAATTCAGAAAAAAGTTAAAGAAGACTTTGGTATCTATATTGAGCCGGAAGTAAATGTTATTTAAGTTTAGTATATAATACTTTATCAATAACATGTACTACGCCATTCGCACTTTGAATATCACTAGTCCCTATTGTAGCTTCATCGCCATTATCATCTTTTAAAATAATACTTCCACCTTTTAAGGTTGCCTTTAAACGTGCACCACCTACAGTCTCAAGAGTTAATGTTCCTTTATCTCTTATACGCTGAAGCAAATCTGCAGATCCAACACTCCCTTTTAACATGTGATTTTTTAATAAACTTGTAAAATCCTCCTTGCTGTTTGGGTTTAACAAGTGTTTCTCTATATCATTAGGGATTAAATTGAAGGCGTTGTTTGACGGTGCAAAAATAGTATAAGGCCCTGTTTCATTCATTAGCATCTCAGAAATACCCGTTGTCACGCTTGCACTTGCAAATGACTTAAGCTCTTTATGACTCATCACTTTTGCCATCAAACTCCCTGTAGCAACTTTCACAGTTTTGGGAGGGGTTTTAGTTTCTACGGTTTGCACAGGCGTTTCAACCATAGTTTCTTTTACTTCATTTTTACATGAGGCAAAAACAATAGAAATCAATAAAACAAAAGTAAATAGGCGTGTTATTTTCATAAGATACTAGATTAATTTGGGGTTAAAAATAGGGAAATTCCTACCAAATGAACAAGAAAGATTGTATTTTTGCACCCTAAGAACTTTGTATGGAAATTCTACTAATTACTTTGGTTTTGTTATTGTTAGCCGTGGCAGGTATTGCTATAAAATTGTGGGCTAAAAAAGATGGTGAATTTGCAGGAACCTGCGCCAGTCAGAGTCCCTTTCTTAACAAGGATGGAGAAAATTGCAGCTTCTGTGGTAAGACTCCAGAACAATTTTCAAATTGTAATGAAACTTCTCATAACTAATCCGTAGCTCACAGTATGCTGCTGCTTTACGCCCTCATTGGAGTTGTTCTCATTAACACAGCCTATCTTACGCTGTTTTCAAGATTTTCTTTACAGAAACCTAACCCTACCCCGAATAAGCAATCCTTTCCTGTTTCCATTATTGTATGTGCTAAAAATGAAGCGGATAACTTAAAGGAGAACATCCCATTGTGGTTAGCACAAGACTACCCTAACTTTGAGCTTATCCTAATCAATGATGCATCTACCGATGACACCAAGGAGATTATGGAGAGTTACGCAGCCAAAGACGCAAGAGTACACACGGTGAACATTGAAAATAATGAAGCCTTTTGGTCTAACAAAAAGTACTCGCTAACCTTAGGAATTAAAAGAGCCATTAATAAGCGAATGCTTTTCACTGATGCTGATTGTAAGCCTGGGAGTAACCAGTGGCTGTCTTATATGACCTCCGACTTATCCGAGGAAACCCACTTAGTGCTGGGATATGGTGCTTACAGAAAGAAAAAGGGACTACTCAATGCCCTTATTCGCTTTGAAACCCTAATCACGGCCACTCAATATTTCTCCTATGCTGTGGCTGGTATGCCGTATATGGGCGTAGGTAGAAATATGGCATATACCAGCAAGCTTTTTTATGACAATCGAGGGTTCATGTCCCATATGAATATTCCATCAGGAGATGATGATCTTTTTGTCAATGAGGCTGCCAACAAGGACAACACCCATATCTGCTTTCACGAGCATGCTTTTACCGTTTCCGAACCCAAATCGAGATTTTCAGATTGGTTTAGACAAAAAAGAAGACACGTCACTACAGCCAAACACTATCAAAAGAAGCACCAATACCTATTAGCAGCTTATTACCTTAGCAATCTATTATTTTGGTTGCTTGCGGCGGCCTCATTTATATGGTTGGATTGGAAAATGCCATTTGGCATTTTCCTTTTTAGACTTTTAGTACACTATATTTTCTTAGGAAATGCCGCCAAACTATTAAAAGAAAAAGACCTGCTACCCTGGCTACCATTTTTGGAAATATTTTTAGTATTCTTTCAATTAACTATCTTTATTTCAAATTTTATTTCAAAGCCCAAACGGTGGAAGTAACTAAAGAGCGTATTTCAGAAGAGATTAAAAAGGCAAAAGAGGGCAAGCAAAGCGCCTACAACTTCCTGCTTGATCAGTTTTGGAACAACGTATATGGCTTTCAGCTACAACGTGTAAATAACGAATACGACGCAGAAGACATCACCATTGAAACCTTTTCCAAAGCTTTTGACAAAATTCTAACCTTCGACGAGTCATATAACTTCAATACATGGCTCATTACCATTTCTAAGAATATTCAGATTGATAAAAGTAGGCGAAAAAAAGCATCCATAAGATCACAAACTACAGATGCCTCGGAAGAACAAATAAAAAAGATTGCCGATAAAACTCCTTCTCCCGAAGACAAACTCATCACCGAACAAAACTTGGCCGAATTGCTTCAGTTTATCAAACAACTAAAACCGCATTATCAGGAAATTATTAATCTGCGTTATTTTCAAGAAATGAGCTATAATGAGATTTCCGACAACCTAGAAGAACCGTTAGGCAATGTTAAAGTTCGCTTATTGCGAGCCAGAAAACTACTTGCCGAAATCATTACCCAAAACCGCGAACATTGATTGCCCAACTTAAAAAATTAGGGCCTGGTTTTCTTTTTGCGGGCGCCGCCATCGGTGTTTCTCATTTGGTGCAATCCACAAGAGCAGGAGCCGATTTTGGATTCGGACTTCTTTGGGCTTTACTCCTAATAAACGCCATTAAGTATCCATTTTTCGAATTTGGCCCTCGCTATGCCAGCGCGACGGGTGAAAGTTTATTAGAAGGCTATATGAAAATGGGACGCCACGTGCTAATTGCTTATTTCCTGCTTACTTTCGCCACCATGTTCACCATACAAACAGCTGTAACAATTGTTACAGCTGGGATTGCCGCTTCTCTTTTTGGTGGGGATGCAACGCTTTGGACGGCCATCATTTTAGGGATTTGCGTACTCATATTGCTTATAGGCCGATACAAAGTACTGGACACTTTGATGAAGCTTATTGTGATAAGCCTTACGGTAAGTACTATAGCAGCTGTGATATTAGCTGCAAACAATGCCACCAACGTCTCTTTTTCACAAATCATTCCCCAAGACGCCATATCATTAGGCTTTCTAATTGCATTTATGGGTTGGATGCCAGCTCCCTTAGACATTTCCATTTGGCACAGTGTCTGGACGGTTGAAAAAAAGAAAATGGATGCTACCGTGACACCAAAACAATCTCGCTTTGACTTTAACGTAGGTTATTTGGTAACAACAATTTTAGCTATTGGATTTGTTGCTTTAGGCACCTTGGTAATGTTTAACACTGGCAATTCATTCTCCTCTAGCGGAACTCAATTTGCCAACCAACTTATTGGCATGTATACATCAAGTCTGGGTGAATGGGCAACTATAATCATTGGTGTTGCTTCATTAACTACCATGTTTAGCACAACATTGACCACTCTAGACGCCTCTCCGAGAGTAATGCATCGTACTTCTGAAATATTACAAAACAAATCCATTGCCAAAGGCTATCTATTTTGGTTACTCATTTTGGCGGTAGGCACGTTGGCAATCTTCTTTTTTTTTATTGCTGAAATGGGCCTGCTTATAAAAATTGCGACCATTCTCTCCTTTTTGACAGCACCTTTTTATGCATTCTTGAATTACAAGTTACTTACTTCCATCCACACCCCTAAACATGCTCAGCCGAAACCATTTTTAAAGTATTACAGTCTCGTATCTATTTTAGTACTTATTGGCTTTAGCGTTTGGTATTTGAGCACGCTATAGGAATTGCAGAATGCATAAAAAGATGAAGTTCAAAAACTACTTCTCCTAGGAACCATAATCAACACAATAATTTATATCCAATGTTTTTTCAATAGCAGGTAATTAATGGGCAGGGTAAATTCCCCTTTCTCCAAGTTAGTCGTTTTTTCTATACATCACCGTTGCCTCCACAACACAACCTGTATGGTGTTTTTCTATTTTAAAGAGGCCTAGCTGCATGTCATTGATTTCACTAGGGTTGTTAAACGAGGTGGTTTTACTGCGACGTTTCAAAAAATAGTTAGTTCTAGGTTAAAGGGTTGTTATTTCAATTTTATATTATCGTATCTTTGCCTTACTATGCCTACAGATACTTTACAAACCTCAAAACCGGCTCCAAAACCAAAATGGTTGCGGGTAAAATTACCTACCGGTAAAAAATACACAGAACTCCGCGGATTGGTAGACAAGTACAATCTGCATACCATTTGCACGTCAGGTAGTTGCCCAAATATGGGAGAATGCTGGACCGAAGGAACGGCCACCTTTATGATTCTAGGTAATATCTGTACTCGTTCTTGTGGATTTTGCGGCGTGAAAACAGGCCGTCCAGAAACGGTCGACTGGGACGAGCCTGAAAAAGTAGCGCGTTCTATCAAATTGATGGAGATCAAGCATGCCGTGGTTACTAGCGTAGACAGAGATGACCTAAAAGATATGGGGTCGATTATCTGGGCAGAAACCGTAAAGGCAATTCGTCGTATGAATCCAGAAACGACGTTAGAAACTCTTATCCCTGATTTTCAAGGAAATACACGTAATATAGATCGCATTATAGAAGTAGCCCCGGAAGTAGTTTCTCATAATATGGAGACGGTTAAACGCCTTACTCGTGAAGTACGCATACAAGCTAAATACGAGCGCAGTCTTGAAGTATTGCGCTATCTAAAACAAGAAGGTATCAATCGTACTAAAAGTGGTATCATGCTTGGGTTGGGAGAAACCGAAACCGAAGTACTACAAACCATGAAAGATCTGCGAGGTGTAGGTTTAGATATCATTACTATTGGTCAGTATTTGCAACCTTCAAAGAGACATCTTCCAGTAAAAGAATTCATTACCCCGGAGCAGTTCAAAAAATACGAAGAAATAGGGCTAGAAATGGGCTTTAGACATGTAGAAAGTGGCGCCTTGGTTCGGTCTTCCTATAAAGCACAAAAACACCTTACCTAAGTTGTAAGCCTATGGCAGCTGCTATTAAAGTTGGAATCAACGGTTTTGGCCGAATAGGAAGAAGTCTATGTCGACTCTTATTACAACACCCAGATATCGATGTGGTGGCCGTCAATGATATTTCGGATGCCAGAACACTAAGCCATTTATTAAAATACGACAGTATTCATGGCGTGCTTCATACAGATGTAACATACACCCAAGATAGTATTTTAATAGGCGATCATAAGATCCATTTTACTTCTGAAAAAAGCGTAGCAAAACTCAACTGGGAAGGTGTCGACTTTGTGGTAGAATGTACCGGGAAATTTAAGACTCGCCCTGAACTAGAATATCACCTAAACAATGGAGCTTCAAAAGTCATTTTATCGGTTCCTCCTACAGATGATAGCATGAAAACCATTGTACTAGGAGTCAATGACCATATTTTAACCAAAGAAGACCGTATTATTTCTAATGCCTCTTGCACCACTAATAATGCGGCTCATATGCTAAAGATTATTCATGAGTTATGCGGCATTGAACAAGCATATATCACCACGGTGCATTCTTATACTACCGATCAGAGTTTGCACGATCAGCCTCATAGGGATTTAAGGCGCGCCAGAGCCGCCGGACAATCCATTGTTCCAACAACCACTGGGGCAGCGAAAGCACTCACGAAAATATTTCCAGATCTGGCCGACGTTATTGGAGGCTGTGGCATCCGAGTACCAGTGCCTAACGGCTCACTGACAGATATCACCTTCAATGTAACCCAAAGCACCTCTATTGATGCTATAAATAATGCATTTAAAGAGGCTGCAAACGCTAAGCTGAAAGGTATTTTACAATACACCGAAGACCCCATAGTATCCATCGATATTGTAGGAAATAGCCACTCCTGTATTTTTGACGCCGGAATGACCTCCGTTATTGGCACTATGGTAAAAATCATTGGCTGGTATGACAATGAGATTGGATATTCTACAAGAATTGTAGATTTAATCTTACAGTTATCGAGGAAATAACTATATTTATCGGCGAAGTACATAGAAGTTAATGCTTTACCACTTAAAAAAATACCTACTTAGCGCACCACTTTTTGCTTTGCTTTTAATCACGCTCCCAATCTTTTCTCAGGAAAAACAGATTGACACCTTGGCGTTAATTCAAAAGCATCAGCAAGAGGCTGGCAAGGCTATTAGTACCCAACAATTTGATCAAGCCATCATTAACTTAAACAAGGCGTATAAACTATCAAAATCGGGTGCGTTTTCCGAAAAAAGAATCGACATTCTATTCAACATTGCGCAGGTCAATTATTTTCTTCAAAACTTTGAAAAAGCTTCCTTTGAGGCGCAGAAAATAATCGCCTTACTTGAAAAAACGGACAGAAAGAAATACTTAGCTGAGGCGCATACCCTTCAAGGGCTCATTCTAACAAGAATGGGGCAATTTAATGATGCAGAAAACTATTTAAAAAAAGCAGATACCTTTTTCACCTCAAATAACGATGAAAAAAATAGAGCGAATGTAATACTTGGCTTTGGTATACTGGAATTAAAGAGGGAGAATTATAAAGTCGCTATCAACTATTTTGATGCTGCTTTACCTCAATTTGTAGCGCAAGAACTGCAGTACCAAGAGGCATTCACAAAACTTAACAAAGCAGAAGCTCTCTATAACCTAAAGGAAAATGAGGTACCTAATAGTCTTGAGAAATCCAAAAGCGTCTTAGCAGATGCCTTGAGTATCATTGAAGTTGAAAATTATACCAAGCTTAAAATAGACAGTTATAAAATACAATCCTATATAGCGCTAAGAGAAAACAAATACGAGTTGGCGCAAAAGAGTCTCGAAATATATGAATCTCAAAATGACTCACTCTATCAAGTCTATTTAAAAGCGATTTCAAAGGGTGTAGATGCGGAAACCAATGTGGGAGACCTAAATGACATTATTGCCGAGCAGCAAAACGACCTAGATAAACAAAGGCGCTCTATTAACTTCGGTAAAATGACAACCGGACTTAGTATTGCGTTAATCGTGATATTATCCTTACTTACTCTTTCGCTTTACAAAAACAACAATTTGCGCGCCAAAGCAAATGAATTACTTCAGGACAAAAATAGTGAACTTCAACTAGCAAAAGAGAAGGCGGAGAAAGCCTCTCTTGCCAAGGCACAATTCCTGTCCACCATTACCCATGAGCTGAGGACGCCACTCTACGCTGTAACGGGACTTACACATCTCTTATTGGAAGAAGACCCTAAACCAGACCAAAAAGAGCACCTAAACTCGTTAAAGTTCTCTGGAGAATATCTATTATCACTGATTAACAACATTCTCGATTTAAACAAATTGGAAGCCAATAAGGTCGAAGTTGAGAAAACCACCTTCAATCTTAAGAAAAGAGCCAATGATGTATTGGTTGCGCTTAAAAAGTCTGCGGATGATAGAAAAAATAATCTTCATTTTGAGTTTGATGAAAACATTCCAGACAAACTCATGGGCGATCCACTTAAGCTATCCCAGATTCTTATTAATCTTATAGGAAACTCCTTGAAATTTACTCAAAATGGAGATGTCAGTGTTAGGATTCGTAAAATTGGGGAAACTAAAGAACGTGTTACCTTAAACTTTGAAGTTGAAGATAACGGAGTAGGGATTTCAAAAAAGAAACAGAAAAGTATTTTTGAAACTTTCTCACAAGCATCGCTTCAAATTAATAGAAAATTTGGAGGAACGGGACTTGGCCTGTCCATTGTAAAAAACCTACTTGAATTAATGGGTAGTAAAATACAATTAGAAAGTCAGTTAGGTAAAGGGTCTAAATTTTGGTTCGATATTAATTTTGCCGTTTCTGAAGAATTCCAAGACACCAAAAACCCGCAAAATATCATCTATGATGTTGACTACGTCGCCCTTGAAAACAGAAGTGTCCTTGTGGTTGAAGACAACAAGATTAACCAAATGATTACAAAAAAGATTCTTGAAAAGAATATGATGAAATGTTTGGTTGCGGATAATGGTAATGATGCGATTTCCTTGGTGAAAGAAAATGATTTTGACGTGGTACTAATGGATATACACATGCCCGGAATTAGTGGAATTGAGGCCACTCAAGAAATTAGAAAGTTCGATACAGACCTGCCCATCATCGCATTGACGGCTGTGACTATTGATGAAAACCTTGACGATTTCTATAGAGCAGGATTTAATGAGATTATCCCAAAACCTTTTAAAACTGAAGAGTTTTTTGAAAAAATTTACCGCACACTAGAAGACAAAAAACTTCCTGTAACTGAATAAGTGCTATCACAACAACTAAAGCCCTGTTACTGCCTGTCTTACCCTTGCATTAAAAATAGACTCTTGCTCATATAACATGACGGTTTTAATTGGTAAATAATACAAAGCAAATTTATCCAATCCAGGATGCAATCTCATATAATCCTTCTCCGTGGTGAGTATAAGTTCCTCTTGCTGTAAATCTGCAATTTCTGAAGTTGAAAAATCGTGATGATCAGGGAATTTTTTATGAGTGAAGTTGAAATCCTTAAATTGTAAAAAAGAAACAAAAGGTTTGGGGTTAGCAATTCCTGTTACGAGGGTAAAAGGCTTGTCTTTTAAATACGTTAACGGCAGTGTTTCTGTTTTACCATAGATTTGATCATCATAGCCAATTTTAGCAAAAAAGAGTTGCTGATGCGGTTCTAGGTTTATTCTTAATTGAAGCTCTTGCAAACTCGCATAAGAAACGTTGGATGGACATTTAGTAATAATAATCACATCGGCTCGTTTCATACCACGCTTAGATTCTCTCAAATTTCCAGCAGGTAGCACCAAGTCGTCCAAGAAAAGATCTTCATAAGGAGTCAATACAATAGAAAAAGACGGTTTGACTTTTCGATGCTGAAAGGCATCATCTAAAATTATAACCTCTGCCACTGTTCGTAATTGCTCAATGCCTTCCTGTCTGTTTGCGCAAACAGCTACCGTTACTTCAGGGAACTTCTGTTTAAATTGAAGTGGCTCATCCCCTACTTCAGACGCAGTACTCTCAAAGAACACCTCTTTATAGCCTTTAGTCTGCCTTTTATAGCCTCTACTTAGTACGGCCACTTTGTAATCGTCTTTGAGCAATCTAATTAGATATTCTACCATAGGGGATTTTCCAGTCCCTCCTACCGAAAGGTTGCCAACACATAAGATTGGCAGGTCATAAGCCTTACTCTCCTTCCACCCTTTTTCATAGGCGAAGTTGCGAAGGGAAGTCACACCATCGTATACAATAGAAAATGGGAATAAGAGTTTCCGAAAATTCATACAACGAAATTATACTTTTTTATCTTTACCGTAAAATATACCCAATGAAGGTAAAAGACATAATAGGCATACTGGAAGAATTAGCGCCGCGTTCGTACGCCGAAGATTTCGATAATACGGGATTATTAGTAGGCGACCAAAGCCAAGAAGTAACAGGCGTACTCGTTACCTTAGACACCTTAGAAGCTGTTGTCGATGAAGCCATCGCAACCAAATGCAATCTCATTGTTAGTTTCCACCCTATTATTTTCAAGGGACT
>JAHZIZ010000072.1 GCA_022601215.1 Bacteroidota bacterium | reverse complement strand
CTACCCGAAGGCTCATAAAAAATATATGTTCAAGATAGAAAAGAACGGAGGGTTTATATCAAAATTTTGGAGCAGCGATGTTTTTGATCGAAATAATTTTTTGAAACGAAATAGGATTATAGCCGGTGTCAGCGAAGCTACTATTGTTATTGAATCTGCCGAAAAAGGCGGAAGTTTGGTAACAGCCGATATTGCAAACTCATATAGTCGAGATGTGTTTGCAGTGCCTGGCCGTGTTGCGGATGTTCAAAGTCAAGGGTGTAATACCCTGATAAAAACTCAACAAGCCCAAATGATAACTTCGGCAGCAGATTTGATCTACGCCTTAGGCTGGGATTTAGAGGGTTATAAATCACCGCCAAGACAAACACAATTATTTGTCGAATTCACGGAACAGGAAAAAGGGATTTTAAAATTTTTGAAGGAAAAAGATTCAGCATCTCTCGATGATATTGCTGTGTCATGTTTGATGCCTACCCATACAGTAGCGGGTCTTCTCTTAGGTTTAGAATTGAAAGGAGTTATTAAACCTCTTCCGGGAAAACGGTTTAAGGAATTAGTATCTTTTTAGCTATATTTATAGCATGAAACTTAACCTCTCCAATGTGGGCAAACTACTACCACTAGTAGCTTCTCTTCTTTTTTGCTATGCCTATATTACTAAATTCGGATATTTATTCATACTTTATTTAATCCTCCATGGTTCCTGGTTATTATACCATTTATTGTTTGAAAATGGCAGGAGTACACTAGTTATCAAGGTATTTGCTTTTTTAATTATATCTTCCTCTTTTGGGGTATATTTTACTTTCTTCCCATTTGAGCCCAATGGTGCATACTATTATTTATTAGGCACACAATTACCTTGGTTAATTGCTTTTTTTCTCATTTTTGTTCGAATGGTTGAAGACAATCCCTTTAAATTAAAATTGAACATTTGGAGTCCTTTTATCTTGCTTGTTATAGGTTTGAACTGGTTTTTTGCAGAAAAGTTTTTAGGGATGATAGACGAGTATAGTTTGAGTAGTGAGCATATTCTGTATAGTTTTTCCTACACTATCTTAAAGATGTTAATGATGAGTATTGGACTCATATTTTTTATTACAAATACCGGGAAGTATCAAAAAACATCTTTCCTCAATGGAGCTTTTCTATGTTTTTTTATTGGAGACATCGCATCAACCTTTAATAGCCTAGTGTATTTTAACAATCCAATAACTGCATTAAGTATTCTGGAAGCAGGATTCTATTGTATCGCATTATGGTTGTTCTATATTTACTGTGTTTCTCCAGGAAATTTGAGAGTTACTGAGAAAAGATAGAACGATACGCTGTAAGTTAGTTAATAACCAATTTTACTTCGAACACGAAGTAGGACTTCATTTGCTACGGCTGTGGCTTTTTCTGCACCAATTTTCAGGGCTTTATCTATTTCGGAGAGGTTTTCCATATAATAGTTATACCGGCTTCGCTCTTCAGAAAAGCGAGCTATAATACATTCGTATAAAGCTTGTTTGGCGTGACCATAGCCATAGTTACCTCCCTCATAATTGGCTCTCATTTGCGCAATTTCATTTTCAGAAGCGAGTAACTTATACAATCCAAACACATTACAGGTGTCGGGGTTTTTAGGCTCTTCCATAGGGGTACTATCTGTTTGAACTCCCATTACTTGCTTGCGTAGCTTTTTCTCTGGTAAGAAAATGTCTAAGTAGTTATTTTTCGACTTGCTCATTTTACCTCCATCGGTACCTGGTACGAGCATGGTATTTTCATGGACTTTAGCATCGGGTAAAATAAAAGTCTCGCCGCCAATTTTGGCGTGAAAACGAGCGGCAACATCTCGAGTCATCTCCAAGTGCTGTAATTGATCTTTTCCTACGGGAACGATGTCCGCATCATATAACAGGATATCGGCTGCCATAAGCATTGGATAAGTAAATAGTCCCGCATTTACATCTTCTAACCTGTCTGCCTTATCTTTAAAGCTATGTGCTAGTGTAAGTCGTTGATATGGGAAGAAACAACTTAAATACCAAGAAAGTTCTGTTACCTGTGGGATATCGCTTTGTCGATAGAATACGGTATTTGAAATATCCAAACCAAAGGCCAACCAAGTAGCGGCGGTACTATAAGTGTTGTTTTTAAGAATCTCAGCGTCTTTAATTTGTGTAAGTGAATGCATGTCCGCAATAAAAAGGAAGGAGTCATTATTAGGGTCATTGGCCATACCAATGGCCGGGATAATGGCACCTAAAATGTTTCCTAAATGCGGAGTTCCAGTACTTTGTATTCCTGTTAAAATTCTAGCCATATGAATTTCCTACTTTGGATAGGAGCGTTTAATTGAACAAATTTGAAGCAAAGGTAATTTTTTTGGAGCATTTGCAACTTTCAAATTACTATTTTTGGCAAGCATGAAGTTTTTTAGAAATTGTTTTCACGTAGTATATCGCATATGGTTTTATGTGTTGTTGGCTGTACCTATTGTTGTGATGTTTCCTATTTTAGTGATTAGTATTCTAAGAGAGCAATGGTATCCTTTCTTTTTTAAGTTAGCGCGGGTTTGGGCAAAAATAATTTTGTTCGGAATGGGGTGTTATCCTAAAATTAAAAGAGACTTTCAGTATGTAAAAGGAGAGAGTTATTTGTTTGTTGCCAATCATACCTCCATGACCGATATTATGCTAATGTTGTATGTAACCAAAAATCCATTTGTCTTTGTGGGTAAGGCTGAGTTGGCGAAGATTCCACTATTCGGATTTTTCTATAAACGCACATGTATTTTGGTAGATAGAAGTAATGCTAAAAGTAGGCATAATGTATTTGTAGAAGCGCAGCAACGATTGCAAAGAGGTCTTAGTGTATGTATTTTTCCAGAAGGAGGAGTTCCAGAAGATGAGTCTATACTATTGGATGAATTTAAAGACGGGGCTTTTCGTTTGGCTATTGAACATCATATACCTGTTGCTCCTTTGACTTTTCACGATAATAAGGAGCGCTTTTCATATACTTTTTTAAGTGGTGGGCCTGGTATAATGAGGGTCCGAGTACATAAAGTGATCCCTACTGGGATTTTGGAGCTTGAAGATAAGCGAATGTTGAAGAATCAGACTCGTGAGATTATCTTAAATGAACTAATGACAGCATCTATTCCCCGATAAGCTGTAAAACTTGGCTATCACTCGACGGGTACTTTAATTGTGTGTGGACTAGTGTAAACAAATAGACCCGTATCATGAAAATAGATGACACCAGAAACAAAAAAACCGTCCTATGGCGAAGAACGGTTTCTTTTTCATCATTGTTTGGTATAATCCAAACCTAACCAACTAAAAACTAACCTAAAACTTAAAACTCAATCCGCTATAAACTCCTAAATAATAGGGTTTAAAGTCAACAGACGAATCTGAATATGGATTGAGCTGGTATTTAAACATAGGCTCAATATTAAACTTTAATCTTTTACTAATTTTGTAGTTAAATCCTAACCCAACATTGGTGGAAAAACTCACCGAATTAAGGTTGTTAGATTCACCCAATACTTCTCTGAAATCCCCATCATTTGCCACTACTTCACTATCACCAAGAAAAAGCGTACTAAATCCACCAATCATATTAATTCCAAATCTATTGTCTACCAGCGCATAGTTAAGCTCTAATGGCACTTCATAATAGGTGAGATTTTGAGACAACTGCGCGTTATTTCCACCTGTAGACTTTGGACTAAGATTATCAAAGGGATTTGCTCCGTTGGTGGTCTCTAGTGCACCTTTATCTACAGCGGTCAGGACATTACTTCTACCTCCATAATCAATTGAGGTCAAGGCCGCAGAGACTGGACCTGTTGCCAAGTCAATATCTCCAGTGGTATATCCAAGATTTACATTACTTACTCCAGAACGAATACTAAGGCGGTCATTTACTGCATAGCTTACTTGTACTCCATAACTGAAATTTGTCTCAGTACTTTGAGAATTATCCGTGAACATGGGATCTATTGAGGAACCGCCGTCTAAGCTACTGTAGAATACAGGGCCAAAATTGGGCGTTACTTCCCAAGAACGAAGGTCGGCATCTTTGATGTCTTCTTTTTTGTCTTCCGTTTCCTCTGCTTCTACGATAGCATCGAAAATAGATGGCTTGTCTTCTTCCTTTTTTTCTTCTTGGACAGCTTTTTGACCATCAGTTACTATATTTTCAGTAGTATTAGAAATACCCACTTCTGTAATATCTTTAATTATGGGGTGGTTACCGTCTTTTATATTTTGACTAGGGTCTTTATCCGTTGTATTTTGTTGTTCTTCGGAAGAGGCTACCCCCGTCTCTTTGAGGTCCACTGTTTTTGTTTTATCCTTAAATAATGGATTTTGAGGATCTTCTGGTTGCTTTACGGTATTATGATCTGAAGCAATAGTGGTTGCTGACACCTTGTCTTTGACAGGACCATTGAAGGGAACTTTGTTATTGTAAACACTTTCAGACTTGCTTTTTTCGTGTTGTTGCGAAGCGATAGCATCATGTCGTTGAAGTTTGTTGCTATTAGTCTG
>JAHZIZ010000071.1 GCA_022601215.1 Bacteroidota bacterium | reverse complement strand
TAAATGCGCTGCAAAGATGCTACCTTTTTTCTAAATACCAAATAAAATATAATATTTATTTGTCTGATTATCAATATATTATGTTCATTTTTAAGACATAGGTATCCTGTTCGAATTTCTTCGAAATACCTCTTTTTCACTAATTGACTTATAATCAATTTTCTAGGCTTCAATCAGGTGAGTTCTTTGTATGTTAATTCAATATCTTATTCATTCAAAAAAAATCATAAAAAAAGCGTCCTAAATTTAGGACGCTTACTTACTCTCTATTTATTTTTAATTAATTCATCTTAAAAAAGAGTACAAAACATCCCACACCGCCAGCAGATATCTTCCGCAAAACGATAAGGTGATAGGCTCATTTGTCCTATCGGATTTCTATGTACTAATTTGGTGTTCATGATGATGCAAATATGAAATTGTTGTATTTTATTTCCAAGAAAAACCGTACTTTTTTGACTAAGTGTAAGTTTTCTACTCTAAAACGTACCAATTTGCTATGCAAAAAGCCTTCAAAGAATTTTCTACCGCCGCGATCCTAACCATTGGTGACCAATCACTCTTGGAACCCTTTAGAAAAACAAAAGAATTAGGCTTTTTTACTTTTATATGGACCCAAGACGCAGAAGTGAATCTTGTTATAGATGGCGTACCTGCTACGGTGCCTGCCCACAGCATTGTTTCGCTAACTCCAATTCAACAATTACAATACCTAGAAGACGCTACTGTGATTGTATATCAATTTAACAGAGAGTTTTATTGTATCAAAGATCACGATCAAGAAGTTGGATGCGTGGGCCTTCTTTTTTATGGCAATCAACACATTCCCATTGTAACATTGGACATAAAAGAGCAAAAAAAATTCTCCATTCTGCACCAAGTCATCGATGATGAAATTGATACTGCAGATAGAATTCAATCGGAAATGTTACAAATGTTGGTGGCACGCTTCATTATTAAAACTACCAGATTACTCAAACAAATGAATCCTTCAGAAAAAAGCTATGAAGGTACTTCCGAACTTCTCCGCCAATATAATGTGTTGGTAGAAGCACATTTTAGAGAGTCCCACAGCGTAACTTTTTATGCGGAAAAATTACACAAATCGCCCAAAACACTTTCTAACACTTTTGGAAAAGTAGGGAAGAGTCCCTTGCGCATTATCCATGATAGAATTATTCTTGAAACCAAACGACTCCTTCGTTATAGCAATAAGACGACCAAAGAAATTGCATATGAAGTAGGTTTTGAAGACGCATCTCACCTGAGCCGACTCTTTAAAAAACAGACTGGAACATCTCCTTCCGTCTTTAAAAAACAAGTGGGAATTACTTAATTGGGAACTTTTGACAATAAGAAGGGAAAAACGACCCTCGTGTAACTCTTCCATTCACCTCATCTTTGTAGTGTAATTATAAAATCACATAACTATGAGAAAATCCCATAAATCCATCTTTAATTTAATAGAAATCTTCAGAAAACAAGGAAATCGTGTCATAAACACAATTTCTCCAAAAGCCCATTGTGAACATAAATCGCTACACGACTACTATTGTGATACAGAAATTCACAGATAAGCGCAAGGAAATATTGACAACAAATAAGGAAAAAAGAACATCGCATTGCCTTCTATCTTGAAGCATCTTTGCAACAGAGATATTTAACAAAAAATAATACCTAAAAAAAAGGACTAAAAAATAAACTATGAATACATTCAATGTACCCACAAGGGATCAAGTAAACGAAACAAATCAAGGAATCTTTGACAACTTAAAAGGTCAGTTAGGTTTTGTGCCCAATCTATACGCTACCTACGCCCATAGCGACACGGCTTTAGAAAACTATCTCAGTTTTTCAGGAGCTAAAACTTCGCTTAGCGCAAAAGAAAAAGAAGTTGTAAATCTAGCAGTAAGCCAAGTAAACAATTGTAATTATTGCTTAAGTGCTCATACCGCTATTGGAAAAATGAATGGTTTTACTGAAGACCAAATTCTTGAACTAAGAGGAGGTACTGCCTCTTTTGATGAAAAGCTAAACAGCTTAGCAGCACTTGCCAAAGATATCACAGAAAATAGAGGACGTGCTTCCGAACATGCTGTGACCAACTTTTTAAACGCAGGGTATAACAAAGGGAACCTTATTGACACTATTGTACAGGTAGGTGAAAAGACCATTTCTAACTACGTACATAATTTGACCCAAGCGCCTATTGATTTTCCAGTAGCGCAACCCTTGGAAGCAGCTACCGTATAATTATAACAAATAATCATAAACACAAAACAATGAAAAAATTAATTGCACTTATCGTATTAGCCATCACTTTTTCTTTCCATGCGCAAGCACAAGACAAGATGATGCAAAAAGAAGTAAAAACAGTTTCTTTAGAACAAACCAAAGGAGCATTCACCCAAACAGCACTCACACTAGCGGAAGGAACTTATATTTTTGAAGTTTCAAATAACAACGCGGCTCCAGAGGTAGGTCTTGTATTAGTTAAAAAAGGTGCAGATGCTTCTAATCCTGAAAACCACATTAAGACCGCATATGTAACTGAAGTTGTGAAGAAAGGCGCTACTCAAAAGACTAATGCAACGAAATTAGCGAAGGGAGAATACGTCTATTTTTGCCCACTAAACCCCACTCCTCAATATACCTTGACAGTAGAATAAAAGGTGGTATTTAGATTGAAAAACCCGGCCATCTGGCCGGGG
>JAHZIZ010000070.1 GCA_022601215.1 Bacteroidota bacterium | reverse complement strand
TTACAAAAATCGCGATACTAGCCTCGAATCCAGGCCGATTAAAATGGCTACAGTTAGGACGCCCTTGAAACTCAGAACATGCATAATCTCCTTGTGGATAGGCACTTTCATCTACCAATAAAGAAAGAACAAAGGGAAAACTCGGGTCATTAGCGTAGAATGGGTCGGTGAAATCGGTAGGTCCTACAATATTTGCAACAAATTTTACTTGGTCATTAGTGTCATATAAAGCATCATACATCAGTGACAAATGAGCGCCTGCACTTGTGCCAATGAATCCAAATTGATCAGAAATAGCTAAGTCTTGCTGTTCTTCTGTGAGTTTTTCTAATATCGCCTGGATGTCTAAAAATTGATTTGGGAAGGCCGGGGTGTTGGCATCTGCTAACACATAATTGATGTTTAATATAGCATGATTTGGGTGACTTGCTTGCAATGGAGCAATAAAATTAGTCATATCATCTTTATCACCGCCGGACCAACTTCCACCATGAATAAGAACAATGGTTTTGGTACGGTCCTTGGTCCGCCCTTCTGGTAGATATAGATCATAGACTCGTTCTGGATGATTTCCGTAGGAAACATTTTCTAAGACAGCCGCATTTAACGGGATACTATTTTGCATATCGTTTGGTGCATCGTCATCCGTACTACATGAAATTAGCGTGGAGGCGATTAGAAAGACAAATAGATGTATATAGGTCGTTTTTTTCATGAAAGGAGGGGTTGTCTTTTGTTAACGAAAATTATGATCATCTATTATGAGAGAGTAAAAAAAGTGGCGTATCTTTAGGTAGGAGTAAGAAGACAGAGAGAAGTCATGGCAGAGTTTATAAAAATATACGATGAAAACCCGAACCCAAAGGAGGTTAAGCGGGTAGTGGAGGTTTTGAAGAATGGGGGTTTGGTGATTTACCCAAGTGATACCGTTTATGCCCTTGGATGTGATATTAATAACAAACGAGCCCTAGAGCGGATCGCTAAGATAAAAGGGGTAAGGTTAGAGAAAGCGAACCTTTCTTTTATCTGTGAGGACTTAAGTAATTTGAGTGATTACGTAAAGCAAATTGACACCAGTACGTTTAAGCTGTTGAAACGAGCGCTGCCCGGGCCGTATACTTTTATTTTGCCTGGTAACAATAACTTGCCTTCTGTTTTTAAAAAGAAGAAGGAGGTAGGGATTCGTGTTCCAGATCATAGTATTACTCAAGCGATAGTTCATGGATTAGGTAATCCTATAGTTTCAACATCAATAAAAGATGAAGACGAAGTCATAGAGTATACTACAGATCCGGAATTAATCTATGAAAAATGGCATAATTTGGTCGACTTGGTTGTCGATGGTGGCTATGGAGGTAATGTTGCCTCTACAGTAATTGATCTCACTGGCGACGAACCAGCGTTAATTAGAGAAGGGAAAGGAAGTTTGGAAATATAAATGGATGGGATGGATCAGAACTACCTGAGTAGCATTAAAAAACAGTTTGAGTATTACAAATCTCTTGGTGAACGAACCTTTGTTCAATTGGAGGATAGCGAACTCTTTTGGCAGTATAATGATGCTTCTAACTCTATTGCTATTATAGTAAATCACCTTTACGGAAATATGAAATCTCGCTGGACAGATTTTCTTACTTCGGATGGCGAAAAGGAATGGCGTAATCGGGACTTGGAGTTTGAAACTGTTATCAAGACAAGAGAAGAGCTTTTGCTAAAATGGAATGAGGGATGGGTATGTTTGTTTGGTGCTTTGGACACTATCAATGAAGATAATTTCAATGCGGAAGTCTACATCAGGAACCAAGCACATACTATAGTGGAGGCGGTAAATCGTCAATGTGCTCACTATGCCTATCATATAGGTCAACTAGTCTATGTTGGGCGAATGATTAAAGGGTCTGATTGGGAAAGCTTGACAATCCCAAAAGGGAAGTCAAGCCATTTTAATACTACTAAGTTCGCCAAGGGGAAACATGGCGGACATTTTACCGATGATATTAAATAATACTTTCGGGATTTTATGACAATCTAATTGGCTTTGACAAGCAGCGTATTCTTGAGAAGAAATACCTGTAAATTAACTAACTTGTTCCGCCATCGAAGTATGACAGTATGTATGTTGAACCCTTAAAAATCGATGTTGCCTTTTCTTCATGTCTAGGATGTCTTATTTCTTAATTGTTCTTTGCGCGATTTTGTTTTTTTCTTGTGGAAAAGATAAGGAGGAGGCAATGCCAGAGACCAAATTTAAAAAGTATTTGCACTTGTCTCATACAAGGACAAGTGAAAACCCTTTGATGGATAGCGTCGCCGAAAGCCTCAATTTTAATAGCTATGACATGTTATGGTTGGGCGGTGATTTAGCTTTTTTGACATCAGCAGATGATGCAACCATGACACGAACTGATTCTGTTTATGACCTTGGTAGTTCGAGTACATTATGGGCTTTAGGTAATCATGATTACACCAATTTAGACCGGGTTGAATTCTATACAAAGAAACCTCCTTTCTATACCTTACATCGAGACGGAATTACCTTTGTGGTATTAGACACTCAAGATAGTTTAAGTACTATGGTTGGTGCTCAGAAGGAAATGCTATTCGGAGTACTGGACACGATACATGCTTCCTCACACCTTGTACTTTTACATCATAAGTTAATCTGGATGTATGATAATCCCATTTTGGAACCGCAAATTTCATCTGTTTCAAATGGTGATTTTGGGAGTTGTTTTTATTGTATCAACCCTAATAATTTCAATTCTGAAATATATCCTAAACTTGTAGAGGTGAAAGAACGAGGATTAGAAGTTCTTTGCGTAGCAGGAGACATAGGGTTTAGGACCAATGAATTTGAATACCAAACTCCCGAAGGAGTCTTTTTTTTAGCATCTGGAATTGAAAGTGGCAATGATAATAATAAAGTCTTATTATTTGAACATAATCCTACAACAAAAAGCCTCCTTTGGAAATTTGTGAGGTTGGATGACCTATAGCATGAATTGACAGAAATTAATTTACGATTCCTATTGTATATCAATCAAAAGCTAGTAAATCTGGAGCTATGTAAGAGGCTTTTGCTTCAGAGTGGTTAAAAACATTATAACTATAATGACTCGCTAGCAACGCCTTGAAATGTGTTTGTAGTCTAGTGTTTTCTGCGATAAAATCAGGGAAGGAATTCGTGGTACTCTTCATCATAAAATGATATACGGCTATTATAGCCGCTATGGTCACGGTTTCGTGATATTTGTCTTCAGCACCTAAAAGGCGGGTGTAATTTTTTATTTGTGTAGTAATGTTAGTGATGGCTTGATCAATTCCGTAGTGCGAAATATGAAGCCAAGCTAAACGCAAATGAGCCTGATGCGTAAATAGGTCCGGGGATAAAGCACCTTTTTTAAATTGGGTTGTAAATTCCTCGTTTGATAGTTTTAGATGCAGCTCCATGTTGATAAAAGTAATAAAAACGATCTCAAATACAACTAAAAAGGCGGTCTCCTCAAACCGCCTTTTTCCTTCACACTCAACTTAAACACAACATTATGAATGATCAAGGATCCTGTTGTTTTAGATAATGTCTTTGAAAAGTATTTCTTCAATTTGATCAGAGGATATTTCTAGATAATAGTCCTCATTAATACCAAGATTCTTTGGGTTTTTGAAAGTCCCGAAGAGCATGTCAATAAAAGTTAAACTGCTGTAATTATGAGCATGCCCTTCTTCCTCGTGGTGTAAGGAATGACTTTCAGGTCGTTTAATAAAGTAGCCAATCCAAATAGGGGTTTTAATATTGCTATTTTTAAAAATGGCAAAAAACGTGGTGATTAAAATTATGACGGTACTCGCTTGGGCCGATAATCCAAATAATACCACGAGGCAAATACTTCCTAATAAGGTACATCCAATAATGTCGACAGGATTAACAAAAAAAGTATGGTTTGTATTATTATCTATGGAGCTATGATGCATTTGATGAAAGGTTTTCCAAAGTTTGCTGTTATCATGAAGTATTCTATGCCAGACATAGAAGCCTAACTCGTAAAAAACGATTCCTAAAACCGCACCCCCAGCTGTTCCCAGAGAATCTAAATCTAGTAGTTGAAATGTAGAAAGATATGCATCTGCTAACAGAGGGAGCAAGGTTGATAATATAAAAAATGCTATAAATGCAAAGATATTCTTGATTTCTGCATGTTCTATTTTTGGTAAGGATTTCGCTGGAAACAAAACTTCCCAACTAATAAACATTCCATAAAGCACAAAGAGAATTAATGAAGTTGGATTTAGGAAAATCTCTATTAAACTTGGTAGATGAGGTAGGTTTTCTAACATAATTATTCTTTTTAAAGCGAAGTCATGTGAACTAGAAGAGACTTGAGCAATGTTTTTTACAAATCTATTGGACATTATGTTGCAACAAGAAGAATGGACGTAGACTATAAGGGAGCCATGGAAGAGAATAAGGTAGACAACCGGAAGAGATCTATTAAAAAGAGGGGTACATTTAGTAGACATCGCTACATAAGATACTGTAAGTGAGCTGTTTAGTAATGTAAAATTTTAAGAAATAAATGATGTAAAATCAATGGAATCAAGTGATTATTCCTT
>JAHZIZ010000069.1 GCA_022601215.1 Bacteroidota bacterium | reverse complement strand
CTTGAAGAATTTATAAGATATCGTTCAGTAGCTTTTCCAGAGACTGGTTTAACAGGTGAAGAGGACTATAGAAGAGCAGGGGTGTTTGTGGGACACGAATTACGCTTCTACAAGACAGCATTTGTATCGCAAGTTGGATACTATGTGTATTGGCCTTTCGATTTTGAAAACCGTTGGTACAACAGACTGGGGTTAAAACGTTATTTCTACAAAGACAAAATATTCGCAGCGGTGACCGTGAAAGCTCCCTGGGCAAAGGCAGAGGCTGTTGAATTTGGAATTGGTGTAAGATTATAAATGGAGCGCAGATGAAAAAGTTTTTAGGATATATAGTACTAGCACTTATTGCTTTGAGTTGCGATAGTGAAGAGGGTTTGAATTGTTTTCAGCAGGCGGGAGAAATTGTGCAGCAGGATTTTCAGGTGCTTCCTTTTGAAAAAATTCTCGTAAGAGAACGAGTTCAATTGATCATCAAGGAAGGAGAAACGCAAAGTGTAATTGTGGAAACTGGTGAAAACTTGCTCAACGATATTGTGGTTCAATCTTTAAATAATACGCTGAGTATTAAAAATGATAACGGTTGTAATTTGGTAAGAGATTATGGGCTTACCAAAGTATATGTGACAGCGCCCAATGTTTCGGAAATACGCAATAGTTCTGGCTTAGCTGTGTTGAGTGATGGCGTACTTACTTATCCGGAACTAACATTGATTTCTGAAGATCAAGAAAATCAAGATGAATTTCACATTGATGGTGACTTTTATATCGATTTTATGGGAGAACAGCTTAATATAGTGTCTAGTGGAATATCTAATTATTATCTTACTGGAAGTGCAGATAAGGCGAATATTGAACTCTTTGACGGTGATGGTAGGGTTGAGGCCGGAGACTTTCTTGTTAAAGATCTAGATATTTTTCACCGTAGTACGCAAAAAATGACGGTTCATCCAATAGAATCTATTGAAGGAGAAATTCGTAGCCTAGGTGACGTAATTGCAAAAAACCGGCCACTTATTGTTCTTGTAGATGAGTTTTATACAGGAACTCTTATTTTTGAGTAGCACGAGTTAGTTCAACAAACAACTTCTCTAATGTGGTGTTTTTTTGATGTAACTGTAGTATCTTAAGTCCATTATCATGGGCGAAATCAAATACCTTAGCACGCATATCTGCATGGGTGTTAAAATGAATGTGGTAAATAAAACCTTCTTTATTTTCTACTTTCTCCACTTTATCAATGCGCTGTAGTGCCACTTCTTCAACCCGATAATCGAATTCTACTTCCACAATTTGTGTTTTGTTTTCGCTCAGTTCTTGCAAAGATTTGTCCAAGACAATTTCTCCCTTATTGATAATAATGACACGATCGCAAATAGCCTCAACTTCTTGCATAATATGAGTTGATAGCAATACGGTTTTTCCTTGCTTCTTTCCTATGTTTTTGATGAGTTCTCTAATTTCAATTAGCTGATTAGGATCTAATCCAGTGGTAGGCTCATCCAATAAGAGGACTTCTGGATCATGCAGCAAAGCATTAGCCAAGCCAACACGTTGTCTATACCCTTTAGAAAGTTGCTCTATTTTTTTATGGGCTTCGGGGGTAAGTCCAGTTTGTGCGATTACCTCGTCAATCTTATCTTTTGACACCCCATGGATATTGGCATTAAAAGAAAGGTATTCTCGTACATACATGTCTAAATATAATGGATTGTTTTCGGGTAGATACCCCACATTTTTTTGAACCTCTTTCTCAGCTTTTGCCACAGAAAACCCATGAACTAAAGCATTTCCTTTCGATGCAGGTAAGTAAGTTGTTAAGATTTTCATGAGTGTAGATTTCCCAGCACCGTTGGGTCCTAAAAAACCGACAACCTCTCCTTTTGTAATAGAAAAGGAAACATCGTTCAATGCTTTTTGCTCTTTGTAAAGCTTAGTTAAATTGGTAACTACAATAGACATAATTGCGAAGATAATGCTTAATAAACTCCAATACATAAACTTTAGTATAATTTAGAATTTGATAAGGAGCAGTTTTTTTACAATGGATAGCACGGTATAGAAAAAAGTAAAAAAGATTTTGCCATTTAAAAACAATGTGTACTTTAGCATTAACAAAACAGACAATGAATACATTTTTTACATATACAAACTTTTGGTTTTTCTATTTCTTCGGAAAGAGCCGGGTGAGTATGTAATGTGTGTAACATAAATATCATAGAAGCCCGAGCGAAAGTCTCGGGCTTTTTTTATTCATTAAAATTGAAGTATATGAAGATTGCAATTCAAGGAATAGGAGGGTCTTTTCATCACGAAGCAGTACAGCGCCTTTTTCCAGATCAGGAGATCGATTTAGTCATGTGTGACTCCTTTGATGCCGTAACACAGAGTATTAAAAATAATAAATCGGATTATGGAGTACTGGCCATAGAAAACTCTATCGCTGGATCTATTTTACCCAATTATAATTTAATTGAAGCTGGCGGATTTAAGATTATTGATGAAGTATTTCTCAATATT
>JAHZIZ010000068.1 GCA_022601215.1 Bacteroidota bacterium | reverse complement strand
CCGCTAATAGTGAATGTGTTATTTGAAGTCATTATAAAATCAATTTGAAAAGTATCGCCAACAGTAGTTATTACCGAATTAATCGGCACTTCGTTTACTAAAAAGGTTTCTTCTTCAACATCTTCCAACAAAATGATGTCGTATGTACCCGCTAGGTTTTCTGAATTAAGAAGAAAAGCATTCCCTCCTCCATCATCGTCGTTTTTACAGCTCACTGCTGCTATTGCAATTACGAATAGTACTAGTAGTTTTTTCAATTTCATAAGTATTAAGTTATAGATTGCTGCAAAGATATTGGGTTTTAGCTACTGAATTTTCTTACACAATCACTTTCTATCCTCAAGTTACTAACAGCATTCCATACTCAAACCACCCATAAGCTAACTATTATTAAATGAGCACTTTACATAATTTGGCCGCAACTATTGCCAAATTATGGAAAACCCATAAGTAATATAGGAATACCCCATAGAAACAAACCTGAAATTAAGACTAACTTTACAACCAGTTAGCAATCTTTGAAAGATCCCACTAAGCCTTTCAGAGCCTATTTTGAAATCATCAGATAAATTTCGGTTTAATTATTCAAAAGGTAATTGCATAACAACCCTAACTTAATTCGATAGTACTCGTGCCAAGAAGCTTCGTAGCAGTGATTTGGTATTAAGGTTTAGTATTAGGTGCGAGTAACTACCGAATTTTTCTATCTTTAGAGCAACTAACAATCGCTTTTTTTGAAACAAGCTCTATTTCTTTTACTCTTTATAAGCACGATCTCCTTTTCTCAAAACTATGTAGATCTTATATCCATAGGCTATGGACATACCCTGAATAATGATTTTGAAGGAGCTAGTAGTAGTACCAATATAGGGGCTTTTGAAGTAGACCTTACCTTTCCATTAGTGATAAACAATCAACAAGCCATCATTTCTGGTGCTTTGTTTAGCCGAAATAGCTTGCAGTTATTTCCTGAAGCACCAAAAACTAGTTTATATAGCACCACCTTAAAGATTGGTTTAGCTTCAACTTGGAATGACAAATGGAGCACTACGTTAGTGGTTCTTCCAAAAATAGCCTCGGACTATGCAGATATCGACGGTGATGATTTTTATCTAGGTGGTATTGCATTGTTGAAATATCAAAAAAAAGAAAACCTTATCTATAAGTTTGGTTTCTATGCCTCTAATGAAGCCTTTGGGATTTTTAGCACCCCCATTTTTGGTTGGTATTACATGAGTCCTTCTCAACAATTTGAGATGGATATGTCTCTTCCTGTTGCGGCAGATATTAACTATACACATAACAGAATCACTTACGGTTTTGACTATAATGGAATTGGACGTAGTTTTAACATTGATGAAAATGATGCGAATATTTATACAGACTTAAGTTCTTTGGAATTTGCATCTTATGCGCAGTTCAATTTCCTCGAAAAAAGTATGTTGCTCAAAGCTAAATTTGGATATGCTAGTACAGACTATGAAGTATATCAACAAGGAGAAAAAATTGACTTTGGATTATCCGCTTTTAGCTTTGGAGATGATCGCACCCAGCTCAATCCAACAATAAGTGGAGGATTTTTCTTTAAATTAGAGGCTATATACCGATTTCAACTCCCCTCAAAAAAAGACAACTAAGAATAATGTCTTAGTTTTAAATATGGAAAGAACCTGTCCTGAATGTGGCGACAAATTAATAGGTCGTGCCGATAAGAAATTTTGCAGTGACGCATGCCGCAATGCCCATAACAATGCTTTAAATAAAGATGCTAAGAATCTTATTCGTACCACCAATAATAGGTTGCGAAAAAACCATCGTATCTTGGAAAACCTCAACACCAAAGACAAAACCAAAGTTACCAAAACCACTTTACTAAAACATGGTTTTCTATTTGGTTACTGCACAGGCACCTATACCACTAAGGCAGGAAGCACGTACTACTATCTCTATGATCAGGGATACTTAGCCCTTGACAATGATTTTTATTTACTTGTAAAACGTGAACTCTAAGTTGATTTTTATTCTAGCAACATCCCAATTTCCAATTGGACTATTGTTTGTGATAGCTATTATCCTTGTTCTAGTTCTAAGCTGGTATTTCAGCAAAAAGAATCGCATGCTAAGAGAATTAAAAAAGAGCGAGGCTAAATCCGTAGCGTCCATAAAAAATGGAGAATATGTCAAAATTATCGGCAGGGCCTTGAAAGTTAACGAGGTTCTTATCGCTCCCTTGAGTAAGAAAGAATGTATTTTTTATCAAATTGAAGTAATTCATCAAAAAGATAAGAATTCAAAAACAATCATCGACGAAACTAGAACTTCAGACTTTTTTGTTTCTGTAAAAAACGAAATGGTACTTATAAAAATGGACCAATCGCACCAAGACTATACGGTAATTTTAAACTATGATCATCTCGATAATTCGGGGACATTCAATGACGCCAAACCCCATTTAGATCACTATCTTAGAAGCAAGGGCTTTGAGAGTACGGGTCTCTTCGGTTTCAATAAGTCGCTAAAATATAAGGAGGGTATTATTGAGCATAGCGAAAAAGTTGCGGTAAAAGGAATCGCAGAGTGGCGGGCTCTAAAAGAACCTATTGAGGGCTATCACTATTCAAAAATTCTCACTTTAAGAGGGAGCAAAAATCAAAAACTCATTATTACGGATCTTGCCGAAGCCAAATATCAAGATCATTCCTAAATTATTCGTCATTTCCAACTATTACCCTTTAATTCCAAGGCTGCTTTCAATACATCCTTCTGACTTATTAGTCCAACTAATTTTCCCTCTTGAACAATTGGGAAACGTCTGCGACGTGAGCTTAAAAATCGATCCGCAGCATCAAACACATTCATATCGCCATCGATAGTCTCAACTTCGGTAGCCATATGCTCTTCAACCTTGACATCTTCCATGGGCTGATTGTAATAACGACTATTACTAATTTGTTTCATACAATCTCCTTCAGAAATTATCCCAACCAACTCATTGTGTTCGTTAATCACAGGCCCTCCAGATATTTTTTTCTTAATGAGCGTAGTCATTACTTCCATCACACTTTGATCCGGTCTAAATGTAGTAAGGTTGGTACTCATATAATCGGACACCTTTATGTTCTCGGTAGAACCTTTAGTCGGTTTAGCTCTTTTTCCTATGTAACTCTTAATTCCCATGATGTTAGGTTTTTATATTCTTAAAGATAGCAAAAATTTAGTCAGTTGTAGAAGCAACTATTGTTGGAGTACAAAACGAATCTCAGGATG
>JAHZIZ010000067.1 GCA_022601215.1 Bacteroidota bacterium | reverse complement strand
TTAGTATGGACATATTTATTAAAACATTTGAGGAATTAACTCTTAACGAGCTACACGATATATTTCAGTTACGTTCTGAAGTGTTTGTTGTAGAGCAAGATTGTGTTTATCAGGATGTTGATGGTAAGGATAAAAAGGCATTACATGTCTTTGGAAAAAAATCGGGCCGCATAGCGGCCTATACACGTTGCTTCGGGCCCGGCGATTATTTTGCAGAAGCTTCTATTGGCAGGGTAGTAGTCCCCATGGATTATAGAAAAGACGGTTATGGTCATGATATTATGAAGGCCTCATTAAAAGCAATTAAAGATACATACGGTCACGGTGTCATTAAACTTTCAGCCCAAATATATCTTGTGAAATTCTATGAATCTCATGGATTCGCAACGACTGGAGAATCGTATTTGGAAGATGGAATTCCTCATATTGGGATGGTAAAGGTTTAGTTTATAAGACCCGAAAACAATAATTATCTGATTTTCTTATATTTGGGTACACAAACCACAAAAACCTACTTATTATAAAACTCCTCATTAATTAATAAAACTCCTTGTTTATAATCCGATTCTCTGGCCATTAAGAGGCTGGGGGGATTTGTATTTGGGTACATATTAATTTTTCATAACACCAACCCCATGAAGAAAATATTTGTAATACTTGTAATCGCAGTAACCGTAAGTTTTGTTTCTAATGCTCAAGAATATAAAGAAATGATGGCTTCTGGCCATCACTCTGTTTTTGAAATTTCGGCCTCAGCAGAAACCTTTTTTGATGTAAGAGGAAGAGGAAAAGGAACGGGGTACAAACAATTTAAACGTTGGGAATATTCTGCGCGAAAATTGATGAATGAACAGGGATATTTACAGGCTACAGAGACTCTTTTAGGTGAATTTATTACGGCACAAAGCTCTTTTCAAGAAAGTATGATGGCAGATACTAGCAATTGGGAAGAATTAGGACCAACAACTTGGAACTCTACTCAGGGATGGAACCCAGGGGTGGGCAGGATTACTTCTTTTTCCGTGGATCCAGATGATCAAAATCACATAATAGTAGGGTCACCCTCAGGAGGAGTTTGGAGAACAACAAATGGCGGAACCAATTGGACGGTATTAACAGACTCATATGTAAATTTGGATGTGTATGCTTTAGCCATTCACCCAATTGACAAAGACACTTATTTTTGGGGCTCTAATTCAGGAATTATTCTGGTTTCCTCAGATGCGGGAACCACCTGGAACGAGTTGGTAAATTTGCCAGGAGCTGATGTCAATAAAATTTTGATCAATCCTAACTCCCCAGATATTATGTTTTGTAGTATTTCGACAGGAGGGATTTTTAGAAGTACCGATGGGGGAGCTTCATGGTCTTCTGCTCTTACAAGTGAATCACGAGGATATGATATAGAATTTAAGCCAGGAGATACAAATACCGTATATGCAACGGGAAATAACTTTTACCGCTCCGTTGATGGGGGAGCTAGTTTTTCACAGGTTTCCTCGCCATTTACATCAGGTCAGACTAAAATGATAGGTGTTTCTACTACTGCAGGAGGAACGGGAAGTACAACCACAGTGTATGTCATAGAAGAGAATAATGGAATCTTTGGGGGTTTGTATAAGTCAACAGATAATGGAGTTAGTTTTACAGAGTTAGCGCATAGTGCAAATTATTTCGGATATAGCGATACAGGCAATGATACGAGTGGACAAGCGCCTCGAGATATGGATATTGTTGTAAGTCCGATTGATGTGGATGAGGTCCATATTGCTGGAATTCACACTTGGAGATCTTTAAATGGTGGAGTAGGATTCTCGCTTACGTCCTATTGGTCAGAAGGAGGAGCAATTTCTAGAAACGTTGGATATTGTCATGCCGATGTTGATATTCTAACATTTGTAGGGAACAATTTATATGTAGGAAGTGATGGTGGATTATATGTAAACACCGATTCGGATGGCGCTATTAACAATAGCATGTATACAGATCTTACAGCGGGACTTGGAATACGACAATTTTATAAAATTGGGGTATCTCAAACCGACCCGGAGGTCATAGTTGGAGGTTCACAGGATAATGGAAGTTCGTTTTATAACACTTCCGGAGACTGGTTCGATTGGTTGGGAGCCGATGGAATGGAAGGATTTGTTGATAAGGATAGTAATGCTATTTTCTATGGCACCTCTCAAGGAGGGACACTGTATAAGTCAACTAATGGAGGAAGCACGTACTCTAATCTGAACACACCGCCAGGAAGCGGAAATTGGGTCACACCATTTGAGCAAGACCCTATAACAAGTAACGTGATTTATGTAGGATACGGAGAAGTGTATAAATCTACCAATGGAGGTGGGTCATGGAGCGCTATTTCTAGCAATGTTTCAGGAAATTTGGATGAAATAAAGATAGCTCCAAGTAACAATCAGGTGATTTATGCTTCTGCAGGCTCAACGTTGTATAAAACAACTGATGGCGGAACTACCATGTCTTGGCCTACACTTACAGGGTTTAGCGGAAGTATTAATAGCATGGCTGTGCACCCTACGGATCCTGATAAAGTTGCTGTTGTAACTACAGGAAGTAGTAAAGTATATGTGTCTGAAGATGGTGGTGCAAATTGGACGTCAAAACTACTTAACTTACCTAACTATTCTGCCCTTTCAGTCGTTTGGGATGATAGCCCAAACAACCGTTTGTACATTGGTATGAACTACGGTATTTATTATATAGATGATACCGTTTCCGAATGGCAACCGTTTGTAAATAACCTTCCAAATGTGCGCGTTTATGAGCTGGAAATCAACTTTGCTACGGATAAATTATATGCGGGAACCTATGGTCGAGGAGCTTGGCGTTCACCATTAGTGCCAGATATTACTACCCCCATTATTTCATTTGCTACAACATCAGACACCATACAAGAAGATTCAGATTGTTCCTTTACCGATTATACATATAATCTAAATATTGCGAACCCAGCCTCTGCCGATGCAGAAGTGACATTTTCGGTAAGTGGCACAAGCAGTGGAGTGGAGGGAATGGACTTCGATTTAATGACGTCTAGTATAACATTTTTGGCG